>JAKMEU010000255.1 GCA_022425845.1 Luminiphilus sp.
GGGCTGGTTGTTATCCCACCGACCATAACCCCTGCACTCAAGGGCAAAACCGACAGGCTCGAGGAATTTGCGTCAAGGCTCGAGGGCTGGGCCTCAGACAAGGTTGGCGTGGAATCTCTAGATACCGGGCCGCTTCTTTCCGATGCCTCCGGAGCCGTGGATCCAAGGCTATTCTGGCCCGATGGCAGGACACTGAATGTTGAGGGCTGCGATCGACTCCGGGCGAGAATGGTCGCCCTTGCAGGCACCGGTAGCTCGTAACGTCCTGCCTTACCGATAGGGTATGATCGATTCATGACAAAGCAATTCCCGACGATACAACCTGACACGCCTGTGCTTGATCGCGTGCATGCGGATCTGGCCTGCCTTCGGGCACTGCCGGAGGATGACCTGCAACTGCTCGCCGATGAGTTACGGCAGTTCATGCTGTATAGCGTCAGCAAAACCGGCGGGCATTTTGGTGCCGGTCTTGGGGTGGTGGAACTGTCAATCGCACTTCATCACGTGCTCAATACCCCCGAGGACCGGATCGTCTGGGACGTGGGGCACCAGACCTACCCGCACAAAATACTGACGGGGCGCATGGACAGGCTGGCTACCATACGGCAGGCAGGTGGTCTCTCCGGTTTCCCCAAGCGAAGCGAAAGCCCATTCGATACCTTTGGTGTCGGTCACAGCTCCACCAGCATTTCCGCCGCCATGGGCATGGCTGTAGCGGCCGGTCGGCAGGGGCTGGATCGCAAGGTCGTCGCTGTCATAGGTGACGGCGCCATTACGGGCGGAATGGCCTTTGAGGCGCTCGCCCATGCAGGTCATGTGCGGCCCAACATGCTGGTAATCCTGAACGACAACCAGATGTCGATTGGTCACAATACGGGTGGCCTCGCCACCTATTTTGCCAAAATCTGGGCCAGCCCAACCTACATCTCACTGCGCGAGGGCTCCAAACGCATCCTCGAGCACGTGCGCACGGCCTGGGATCTGGCGAAGAAAACCGAAGAGCAGATGAAGAGTCTCGTCGCTCCGGGTATGTTGTTCGAAGAATTGGGATTCAACTACGTTGGCCCCCTGGACGGTCACGACCTACCTCAACTCGTCCAGACTCTCGAAGCGATGATTGAGCTCAAGGGACCCCAGCTTCTGCACATCCGCACGGTAAAAGGCAAGGGCTTCAGCCCTGCAGAAAGCGACCCCGTGGGATACCACGCCATCAACAAAATCGAAGCGGCTGCCGATTCAGCAGAACCCAAGAAGGCGCCCCTGCCCAAATATCAGGATGTATTTGGGACCTGGCTCTGCGATATGGCTGCGGCAGACGAACGCCTTGTCGGCATCACCCCGGCCATGTGTGAGGGCTCGGGTATGGTCCGTTACGCAAGGGAATATCCCGATAGATACCATGATGTCGCCATCGCCGAACAACACGCGGTAACGCTGGCTGCCGGCATGGCCTGCGATGGGCTAAAGCCGGTAGTTGCTATTTACTCTACGTTTCTGCAGCGCGCCTATGATCAGTTGATCCACGACGTGGCATTGCAACAGCTGGACGTCACATTTGCCATTGACCGCGGTGGGCTGGTGGGTCAGGACGGCGCAACCCACCATGGGGTATTTGACCTGAGCTATCTCCGGTGTGTTCCCAACATGGTGGTCGCTTGCCCTTCCGATGAGAATGAGTGCCGGCAGCTGCTTTACTCCGCTTATAGTCACGCGGGTCCCGCTGCGGTGCGTTATCCCCGTGGCACCGGCACCGGTGCCGTTATTGAGGAGACGATGACAGCACTCCCCATCGGCAAAGCGGTTACCCTCAAAAAGGGTAATGGTGTCGCTATACTCAACTTTGGTGTGCTGTTGGCAGAGGCGAAAGCTGCAGCTGAAGCGCTGGATGCAACGCTGGTGGATATGCGCTGGGTCAAACCCATCGATGAGGATCTGCTGCTGCAATTGGCGGAGCATCACCAACGCTTCGTCACGGTAGAAGAGAATGCCCTGGCGGGCGGTGCCGGAAGCGCCGTGGCCGAGTTTCTGGCCAACGCCGGAGCTCAGGTTGAGATTCGGCATATTGCGATCCCCGATACCTTCATACATCACGGCAGCCAAAGTGAAAACCGCGCGGCAGCCGGACTCACGACAGATGCCATCATTGCCGCCGGCACGCGGTCTTCGACCAGGGATGCCGTGGTAAGCAGCATCGTTTAAACCCCAGAAGAAAACTCCGGGCCCCGGTCTGGATATTGATCAGGAGACGGCTTTGGCCAAGAAGGCAGATGCCAGCGAGGCGCCACCCACGCTTAAAGAGCAGATGGAGGCGCTGGCACAGATTGTTGAAAAGCTTGAAGATCCCGACGTTGCCCTGGAAGAGTCTCTCGCGCTTTATGAACAGGGGATGGCACTGGTAGCAACCGCGGGCAAGGTGCTGGAGGCAGCCGAACAGCGAGTTGCCATGGTCACCGGTGACGGTGAGGTTCAGGCAATAGATCCATGAGCCCCTCTGATTTGCAGGTGTCGGTACTGTCCTGTACCGACGAACGCCTCGCCGCGGCCCTGCAGTATGTTCTCGAGACACCCGGTAAACAGTTGCGCGCACGACTGGTCACAACCAGTTACCGCATGCTCAGTCAGCGGCCTTGTGACGGCGTCGTCTCTGTTGCCACAGCCATTGAATGGCTCCACGCCTATTCACTGGTCCACGACGACTTGCCTGCAATGGATGATGACCCCCTCCGGCGGGGGAAACCCACGGTGCACACGGTCTACGATGATGCGACGGCGATTCTTGTGGGCGATG
Organism: Luminiphilus sp.; assembly: GCA_022425845.1. Classification (GTDB taxonomy): domain Bacteria; phylum Pseudomonadota; class Gammaproteobacteria; order Pseudomonadales; family Halieaceae; genus Luminiphilus. The sequence goes on from JAKMEU010000255.1 coordinate 2,789, forward strand.
GTCTTCAAGCCGCAGCCTTTGCATTAATCAGTCGTGAAAGTCGGCTGTCAGCTGAAACACGCATCAAGTTGGTCGACCTTATTAGCGGAGCGGTAGGGTTCGGCGGCATGGTAGGGGGGCAGGCCCTGGACATGGCCGCCGAAGGCGCGGCGGTTCCGATTGACCAACTGAGAACGATCCATGGCCAGAAAACAGGCGCCCTGATACGCGCAGCCGTACTCGCCGGCGCACTTTGCGCTGACGCCAGTGAGAGCGATATGGAATGCCTCGATCACTTTGCCCGCGCCATCGGACTGGCCTTTCAGATCGCCGATGACGTGCTCGATGTCACCCAGAGCAGCGCGACGCTCGGGAAAACCGCGGGCAAGGATATGGCGGTGGACAAATCGACTTATGTCCGTCACCTGGGTCTGGATGGCGCCCGGGCGGAAGCCGAGAGCCTGCTGGCAGCGGCGCTGGATGCCCTGGGCCGCTATGGCGCAAGCGCGGACGGGTTGGTTGAATTGGCGATAGCCATGGTACGGCGCAGCAGCTGACTCAGAGGGTAGCCAGCCCCAAAAGCAGGGGAATGGCGACTACGCCAGCCCAAATACCCGCAGCAATGTCATCAAGCATGACACCCCAGGCGGTCTTCACCCGTCGGTCAAAGTAACTGGCGGGCCAGGGTTTGGTAATGTCAAACAGCCTGAACAACAAAAACCCCAAAATCCATAAGCCCAGTTCGTTCGGACCCTGCCCTAATACATCCCGCAACACGAAGAAAGGCAAGGCAAGAGCAAGCAACTGCCCCAGAACCTCGTCGATCACAATGGCACCGTGATCGACCTGCCCCCAGGCTTTACCCGCGGTATCGGCGCACCAGACCCCAACCCACAACAAAACCGCTGCGACACCCAGCACGCCCCAGAGAGGTAAATAAAGCAGACACAATGCACACAGGGGCAAGGCAGCGAGACTACCCACAGTGCCCGGTGCTCGGGGCGACAAACCCGTGCACCACCAGGTCGCCAACAAGAGCGCAGGTGATCCCAGCACCTGGGCTATGG
>JAKMEU010000257.1 GCA_022425845.1 Luminiphilus sp.
TCGCCTGCTGGAGCGTGATGGTGAGAATGACCTGCGCCTGAACGTAAACCTCGTTTTTATCAACCCGGGCATCGAAGTAGACGAGTTCCCCCTCGGGTTGTTCGTCGGGTTCGGGGTTCACCTTGATGGCTATGGGCGTTGTTCGTCTTCCCCCCGCATCGAAGGCCGGGATGGTGGCAATCCCCTCGCGCAGGGGCAGCAACTCCATTTCAAGCGTTCGGGTAACGCTTTGTTCTCCGCCAACGACTCTCGCACTGGTTGCACTGGAGCGCTGTAGAATCTCAAAATCCCGCGTCAGCGCATCGGTGTTGATGGTGTCAGGTCGCTCGCCGCTATCTGCCGTCAGTGTCAGGCGCAGCGTTTCGCCCATGGCCACCTCGCTGCGGTCAACCTCGGCGGTGACGCGGGCGGCAATCCAGCTGGATTGCATAGCCAGCCAGAGCGTGCTGAATAAAATAACGCTGAATTTACCAGCTGACATCTTCATCCGGCTCCTCACCCTGACGTAAGCGTTGAATCGTTTCGTAGCGGAATTTTCGCTGGAGCAGGCCTCCCGGGTCGTCCGGCACCCGCCGCAGCCATTGCTCCAGCGCCTGCTGCTTTTCTAGTCCCGCATCAAACTTGCCCATCTGCTCCCGCGTCTGCTCGTCGAGCCGGGCCTGCATCTCCTCCGAGAGCGCGTCGTTGCCGTTATCAGCTTGCTGGTCGCCCGATTGTTCAGTCTCCGCCTGTGACGAACTGTTACTCTCGCTATCTCCAGCCTGCTGCTCGTTTTGATCTCCCGAGGATCCTTCGCTTTGTTGGGAAGAATCTGATTCGCTCCCGTCACCCTGTTGGTTTTGTGAGTTTGCGTCGTCTTCCTCGCTGTTACCTTGTTGGGCGTTATCTGATTCATTTTCCCCCGAGTCGCCCTGCTCCCCATCCTCGCCCTGCTGGGACTGCGGGTCCTGCTGCTGCAGCAGTTGCTCAACGATGTCGCGATTGCGCAGTGTATCCCCTGCCTCGGGTTCGATGGCGAGCGATGCGTCGTACGCCTGAAGAGCGCCATTCAGATCGCCAGCCAGCGCCAGGGCATTGCCCTGGTTGTACCAGTTGTCGGCACTTTTCGTTTTGGAAAACTCGTCGGCGGCCTTGTCCCACTGTTCCGCGGCGTAATGGGCCGCGCCGCGCCAGTCAGAATCTTCAAAGAGCAGAGCGGCCGTCTCAGGATCGCCGCTTTCTAGCGCGGCGGCTCCCTGTTGGTCCCGGGTTTGCCAGAGGTTGCTGAATGTCTGCGCCTCTGCCGGGTGGGGTACCAGTAGCGGTATAAGAAGCAACGCCGCCAGTGCGCCCCGCCGAAACAGCGGGAGCAGCGTCAGGGCGAGGAGCAGAGCGAGCCAGTTACCCTGGTCGAGCCAGGTGTCGGTCTCGCGATCCATCGCGATTTCTCCCGGGTCAAGGACGCCGTCGTCACTTGTCAGTGCGGAGATGTCCCTGCTATCGAGACTGATCTCGGCATAGCGGCCCCCAAGAGCACTCGCATACTGCTTGAGTTCGTCAGAGTCGAGGCCGGGGATCACAATGTTGCCGTTATCGTCACGGAGAAAGCCGCCATCACTGCGAGGAATGGGCGCACCAATGGGCGTGCCAATGCCAAGGATCGACAACTTCACGCGGCCACTCTCGAATTGATTCGCAATACTCGAAGGCTCGAATTTCGGCATGCCATCCGTCATCAGAAGAATTTGTCCATTGGCAGCACCGGCTGTTTGCAATAGAGCCAGTGATCGCTCCAACGCTTCTGTCGCGTTTGAGCCCGGGAGCGGCATGATCGCGGGGGAGAGTGCTGTTAGCAGGTTTTCAACCGTGCGGCGATCATCGGTCAATGGCGCTACAACGTGTGCGTCGCCAGCGTAGACGACCAGGCCGGTGACCCCCTCTTCGCGTTGGGTAAGCAGATCCATAATTTTTTGCTTGGCGCGCTGAACCCGACTGGGCTGGATATCGGCGGCAGCCATGGAGGCGCTGAGATCCAGCACGATGACCAGCGCGTCTGCGCGTTGAAAAACAGGCACGTCTATTTTTGTGAAGCTGGGCCCGGCGACGGCCAGTATCAGTAAGCTCAGCCAGAGCGCGGCCCACCAGTGACCCCGGGGTGAGGCCCCTGTCCCATCATCTGAAATGAGATGGGATAAGAGGTGCGCATCAATAACCTTGGACCAGTTAGCGGAGGAGCGCACGGAACGCCAAACCAGCATGATGACGGGCGGCAGGATCACCAGCAGCCAGAAAGCCTGAGGGTGCAGAACGTTGAAGCTGGTATCAGGCATTGGACTTCCCCTGCCTGAATGCTGTGACAGCCTGCTTGGGTGAGTTGCGCAATACAATGATCAGCAGGGCTAGCCAGAATGCGGCTGCGGCTGGAATTCGGGTCAGCGACTCGACAGGTCTGAAGGTGGTCTTGTCCTGTTCGACCGGCTCGAGATCATCGAGTATGGCGTAAATGCCCTGTAATTCCTGTGGAGTTCGCGCCCTGAAGTATTGCCCCCCGGTGGCCTGCGCTATTGCATTGAGGAGCGCTTCATCGACTTCAGCTGAAGAGCTGCCACCCGTCCCGAGGCGCCTGCTGATACCGATCGTGTAGACTCGAACACCCATTTCAGCCGCCAGAGCGGCTGCTTCCATCGGGTCTACAGTGCTCGCCGTATCCTGTCCATCAGTGAGGAGAATCAGCACGCGCGAGTCGGCCGGTCGCTCCCTTAAACGCTTGACAGCGAGCCCCAGTGCATCGCCTATAGCGGTATCTTCACCGGCGAAACCCAGCTGAGCCTCTTCGATGAATTGCCCTACGGTGCGGATATCAAAGGTCAAGGGCGCCTGCACATAGGCTCGGGTACCAAACAGGATCAGGCCCACACGATCGCCGCTGCGACGGCTGGTGAAATCTGCGGCTATGGCTTTGACGGCCGTGATGCGCGACACCAGGCTATTGCCGACCTGCATGTCTTCAATTTGCATACTGCCGGAAAGGTCGATCGCCAGTAGTAGGTCCCTCCCTGAGTTGGGCAGCTCGATGGGTTCGCCAATCCACTGGGGGCGGGTTGAGGCCACCACCAGACAGAGCCAAACCAGGGCCAAAAGAAACAGGGTCAGGGGGCGCCCTCTAAAACCGGTCGATACGGTGTTCGCAAGTTCTCGCCAGCGGCCGGTGAAGGGCGCTCGTATGGCACCTTGTTCATTGCGACTGGCCGTTTTGAAAAAACGCATGAGCAGCGGTACCGGGATCAGCATCAGTAGCCAGGGGTAGGCCAGTTCGATCATGGGCTCGCCCCGGAGAGGCTGATGTTGTGACGGCGAATCCATCGAGAAACACCGTCCAGGAGCAGGGGCGATGCGGGATCCGAGGGCGTTTGGTAGACGCTCTCGAGGGAAACGAGCCACTCCGGCTGAAGGTCGGGACAGCTATCAGTGAGGAGGCGCAACCAGGCCTCACCGTTAAGTGCTGCAACCTGATCTCGGGGCCAGCCTCGCAGTGCGGTTGCTTTCAGAAGAATGTTCACCTGCTCTAGCGTCGGTTCGCGCTCTGAACAGAGGCGTTTCAGTTGCCGCAGCGCGTCACGGCGGTAGCGGTTGCTTTGCCATCGCTGCCAGACCCACGAGAACACAACGGCAAGGCCCAGCAGAATCAGCACGCCCAGGAGCCACCAGCCGGGGGCGAGCGGCCACCAGTGCACGGGTTCAGGTTCGCGTAGGGGAGCCAGTTGTTGCAGCAGGCTTGCAGGATCCATATCCAGTCCTACCGCGGTGAAAAATAACGTTGCAGGACAGGAAGGGGGGCCTGCGTCGTGCTGAGTTGAATCAGGGGAATGCGCAGGCCCTGGTAGGCTCTTTTGAGCTCCCGGGTGTGTTGGTCAAACTCGTCGCGGTAGCGCGCCGATAATTTGGCGTTGCCGGTATCAAGGCTGCTGCGGCCTTCAGCATCCCTGACGGCATAGCGTCCGGATACGGGCAAATCCCGCTCCAGGGGGTCGCTGATCATGATGCCTGTAATCTGTACGTGCTGCGCCAGTCGCCGCAGCGTTTGTAATGCCTCGGGATCAAGTCCGTCGTGAAAATCGCTGATAAGGAACAGTGAGCTTCCCGGTCTTGCAATGCGCTGAATCTGTGTCAGCTGCTCGCCAAATGAGAGTGTCGGGCTGGTTTGCATGTCGTCGGGTGGATTGGCCATCTCGCCAATAATGGACAACACGGTATGGCGCGAGCGCGCTGGCCGCGTATCGCTGGCTTTTTTGCCCTGAACAACCATGCCGCCTACCCGCTCCCCCCGGTCAAGTGCTGACCAGAGGAGTAAGCTGGCCGTGTGCGCCGCAAGTACCGACTTGAAACAGTTGCGTGAGCCAAAATGCATCGGGCTGCGGAGGTCAACGGACACCAGTACGGGGCGTTCGCGCTCTTCATGGAACAACTTGGTGTGGGGCTCACCGGATCGGGCCGTAACCCGCCAGTCAATAGCGCGGACATCATCGCCTGCCGTGTACTGACGCACCTCGTCAAACTCGACCCCGCGACCCCTTCGATGTGATCGTTTAGCCCCAGCCAAATGGGCCAGTGCGCGATTCACTTTGGTGACGTCCAGGAAGCGTGCTGAAAAGCGCGATGCAATCAGTTCGCCGCGAGCTATTTCTGCCCCCTGAGGCGGTTCCTCGTAGGCGAAATTCACAATCAGCCCACGGGAACCGTTTCAAGCAATCGATTGATAACCTGGCTGCGGGTGACACCCGATGCCTCAGCCTCAAAAGACAGGATTAACCGGTGCTTCAGGCAGTCCATCACAACAGCCTGCACATCATCGGGACTGACATAATCGCGGCCAAGCAGGTAGGCGTTGGCTCGCGCACACCGGTCTATGGCAATGGTGGCCCGGGGGCTTGCACCAAATTCCAGCCAATTGGCGAGCTCAGGGTCGTATTGTCCGGGGTTGCGAGACCCAATGACGAGTTGCACGAGGTAGGCCTCAACAGCCGGCGCCATGTGTAGCCCAAGCACGTCCTGTCGCGCTCTGAAAACGGCCTCCTGTGACAGCGGCTCCGGCGGGGGCGGCACGCTGCCACTGGCTTCATTCCTGGCCAGCTTCAGAATGCGGGTCTCGGCATCGGCGTCGGGGTAAGACACATTGACCTGCATGAGAAAACGATCGAGCTGGGCTTCCGGGAGTGGGTATGTTCCCTCCTGCTCAATCGGATTTTGGGTGGCCATGACAAGAAACATCTCGGGAAGAGGGTAGGTCCGTGTGCCCACACTGACCTGTCGTTCTGCCATTGCTTCCAGAAGCGCTGACTGCACTTTCGCAGGAGCACGATTAATCTCATCGGCGAGAATCAGGTTGTTAAAAATAGGCCCCTGCTGGAATTCAAAATTGCCCTGCTGGGGTCTGAAGATATCGGTGCCGGTGACGTCTCCAGGTAGCAGGTCAGGCGTGAACTGTATTCGATGAAAGCTACCCTCCACGCCCTCCGACATTTGCTTGATTGCGCGAGTTTTTGCCAGGCCGGGAGCGCCTTCGACCAACAGGTGCCCGTCAGCGAGTAGCGCGATCAACAGTTTGTGGATGAGATCTTCCTGACCAATGATCTGTCCGGCCAGCCATTGTTCAAGGTGTTGCAGGGGAGTTGTGGTCACAGGCTACACTCTGTCTCGGGAATCTGGAGGATATGGGTCCTGCTTTGACAAAAACAAGTGCCAAGAGTTCGGCTGGGGACTCCAGAGAGGCCCGGGGCAGTAGGGGAGACCTACGTGACGGGCCGTAACGAGGGCGGGTGAGTAACCGCGGTGA
>JAKMEU010000275.1 GCA_022425845.1 Luminiphilus sp.
GTATGGGAGTGGGATGCTGAGAGCGGGGGACGTTTCTCCAACATCAATCGACCCACCGCCGGAGCCCAGTTTGAGAAGGACTTGCCCGTGGGGGAGCATCCCATGCAGCTGTATTCGCTGGGCACACCCAATGGTGTCAAGGTCACCATCATGCTGGAGGAATTGCTCGAGCTGGGGGAGTCCGGCGCCGAGTACGATGCCTGGCTGATCAATATTCAGGATGGTGCCCAGTTTTCTTCAGGGTTTGTCGACGTGAATCCCAACTCCAAGATTCCCGCGCTGCTGGATCGCAGCGGTGAGCGGCCGATCCGCGTCTTCGAATCGGGAGCCATTCTTCTACACCTGGCAGACAAATTCGGGCACTACATGCCGAAAGACAGTGACAGTCGGGCCGAAGTGCTGAGCTGGTTGTTTTGGTTACAGGGCTCAGCGCCCTATCTTGGGGGGGGCTTTGGTCACTTTTACGCCTATGCGCCCAGCAAGATGGAATACCCCATCAACCGATTTACCATGGAAGTTAAACGACACCTCGACCTGCTGAACCAACGCCTGGCTGAGCAGCCTTTTCTGGCCGGGCCCGACTACACCATCGCCGATATGGCGACCTGGCCCTGGTACGGCGGCCTCGCCAAGGGCCTGCTCTATGAAGCTGGACAATTCCTGGACGTGGGCAGCTACGCGCACGTCCAGCGTTGGGCTGAACAGGTGTCAGAGAGGCCCGCGGCCAAGCGCGGGCGGCTGGTCAACAAGGCCTGGGGCGATGAAGACAAGCAATTGCTGGAGCGGCACAGCAGTACCGACTTTGACGCCATTAAATGGCGATAGCTCAGCTGATCTAAATCCATTCAACATCCGGGCGCCGTACGGTGGTACACTCGCGCCCCGCCGACCTCCAAAAACAAAAACAACGGCAGCCACAGTACTGACTTGTCCAAATTTAGGGGGTGACCGTGTCAGATCTCAACCCGATGGCCAGCGCCACACTGTTTACTGATCAAAACAAGGATTTGCTGGCAAAAATGCTGGAAAAAGCCCTGTTGCAACCCTTGGTTCCCATGGAGCCCGCGGCGGCGCAAAAGTACATGGAACGGGTCGCCGTTCGCACGGCGACTGACAACAGCACGGATATCGAGCTGTTTCAAACGGTTCAGATGAGCAGCAGCGAGTCCACCTACGTCATGCGGGTCGCCCTGTTTGAAAACCATCTGGCGATGGGACTCGACATTATGGATGCCGAAAACGGTCAGTTCTTCATTCCTGAATCCTGTCCGGTATGCCAACTCGCCGAACCTACGATCAACTGATCCTCATGTGAAAGAGCGAATCACTTTCGCGACCCTCGTGGGCCTGGTCGCATACGCGGCCATCGCCACTGACCTCTATCTACCCGCTATCCCGGCACTGGTTGCCGATCTGGGCGCCTCGGCCTCCGATGGGCAGCTGACCCTGTCAGTTTTCATGCTCGGGATTGCTATAGGCCAGCTTATATTTGGCCCCTTATCCGACTACTACGGTCGAATTCCGGTCGTAACCGCGGGTACTGTGTTGTTTTTGGGTACCTCCATCGCCTGCGCACTCGCCAACTCCATCGAATTCATGTGGGCGGCGCGCCTCGCTCAGGGGCTTGCCGCCGCCAGTGGGCCGGTGATCGCCCGGGCCATTGTCCGGGATCGCTATGAGGGTGATCGGGCGGTCAGCGTAATGGCCATCCTGTCAGGCGCGATGGCAGTCATCCCACTGATCGCGCCGACCATCGGCTCCTGGATGCTCATCCTGGTCGACTGGCGGGCCACCTATTTCACCCTTGCTGTTTTCGCCTTCATCATCCTGCTTGGCCTGCGAACCTTCAGTGAATCAGCACCCGCCATCGGTGAAGGCGGGATTGGTATTCGCCCTGTGCTGGCGCATTTCTCTGTCTGCCTGGGTGACCGACGTTTTATTGGGTACCAAACCTGCGGAACGGCTGGGTTTTCGGCAATCATGGCGTACCTTTCCACCGTCTCTTTCTTCATGGAGGACGTCTTTGGCCTACCCACCGCCTATTTCGGTTACGGCTTTGCGCTGAGCGTCGCGGGATTCATGGTGGGCGCACTGCTCTGCTCGCGCGTCGTCATGCATCTGGGCATCAACCGAACGCTTGCCCTGGGTACGTCTCTATCGATGATGGCCGCCATCGGACAATGGCTGGGCATTGCCTATGGCCCCCCACCGATACTGCTATTGGCAACCTGTTCTTTTGTCCTGTTTCTGGGCGTCGGCTTTACTGCCGCCAATGCGTCCATGGGCGCCATTTCGCGCTTTCCAAAATATGCCGGCGCCGCCTCTGCCGTATTCGGCTGCACCCAGGCAATCGTAGCCGCTGGGGTAGGCGCGGCAGCAGGCCACCTCTACGATGGCACCCTCGCCCCCACGGCCAGTATCATGCTCGCCTGTGCCCTTGTGGGGATGCTCGGGCTGCCCCTGACCCGCGCAAAATACCGGTTAGAGGTGTAGCCCAAAGCAGTCAGGAAGCCGATAATGTCTGCGGCAACCGAATCAGCCACAGACCCCCGCTTCACTAGGAGATCACCGTGCACGAAATCAACAAGGACATGGAAGTTCTGACCCAGGCTATTGTTCGCTACGCCATTGACCGGGTCAGGATGGACCCCCCCACCCTGGACTGCGCGCGCCCTGAAGCCGAGTTACAGGCCATGGCGGGTCAGACCGTCACTGAGGAGGGACTGGGCGGCCTGGAGGCCCTCCGCATCTTTACCGATATTCTTGCGCCTGCTTGCCTGTCTGTGGAC
>JAKMEU010000299.1 GCA_022425845.1 Luminiphilus sp.
ATCCACAGCCTCAACCTCAAACCCACCGTTCAGGAGGTCATTGGTAAATTCACAGCCGATCAAGCCAGCGCCGATGACGGCGATTTTGCGAGCGCCACGGCCTTCCAGCGTGTCCCGGAAGCGTCGGTAGTCGTCAAGATCGTTAACCCCCATGACATCATCTGCGGCATCCCCCGCCATGGGCGGGCGTATCAGCTCTGCGCCCAGCGTCAATACCAGTTCGGAGTAGGGCAGGGATTCGCCGTTGCCCAACTGGAGGGACTTCTGTGCGGTATCGATGGCTTCAACCTCGGTGCGAGTTCGCAAGTTGATGCCCAGTTGTTCAGCCATAGCTTCAGGGGACTGGGCTGCCAGTTTTTCCGCAGACAGATTTTTTGTGTAACCGGTGGAGATCATGGGTTTGGAATAGCTCTCGCCACCATCACGTGTGATCAATGTGACGGGCACTTCGGCATCGTGCTTTCGCAGGGCGCTGACCAGGCCGTATCCCGCCAGCCCGGAGCCAATGATAACGATATGACGAGCCGTTTCTGCGTGTGGGCTTGCTGCCTCGGGCGCGTTCTCGGTCGCTGCACCCGCGCCCTCGTCCTCTGATCCGGGTATGAGCTCAAAATCTTCTTTGCCTACGCCGCAATCGGGGCACAGCCAGTCATCCGGGACGTCGGCCCACTTAGTGCCCGCCGGGATGCCGTCTTCGGGCCAGCCGTGTTTTTCGTCGTAGATCAGGCCGCAAACGATACATTCCCAACGTGCCATGTGAACTCCCGGTCAGTGTTTTAGGTGGCGGTGATTTTTGCCGGTTTGGCAATCAGCGTCATGGGTCGCGCGGACTATACGCCCGATGAAGCCAGCACGGATTATTGACAAGTTGGCTTTCGTTGCAAGTTTTATCCAAAAAAACGTGGCTTTCTCGCGATCGTCCTTCGATTCCGAAGCTCATCCTTGACTGCCAGCTTGTAAATCGCCAACGCGTGGCCTAGGGCCCAGCAGTTCGACTTTCCTCCCTGCATGGGGTGGTGGATGGGTGCTATTCGGTTTCCCTGAACAGTTCTCGCCCGATCAGCATGCGGCGGATTTCTGAGGTGCCGGCACCAATTTCATACAGTTTGGCGTCTCGCAGCAGCCGACCGGTAGGATAATCGTTGATATAGCCGTTACCTCCGAGTAACTGAATGGCATCGAGGGCACATTTCGTTGCCATTTCTGCTGTGTAGAGGATAACCGCGGCCGCGTCCTTACGGCTGTCCTCGCCACGATCAAGCGCGCGGCAAACGGCATACAGAAAGGAGCGACTCGCCCCGGTCAGACTGTACATGTCGGCCAGCTTGCCCTGCACGAGCTGAAATTCACCAATGGGCTGGTCGAACTGTTTGCGCTCATGGACATAGGGCACTGTGACATCGAGGCAGGCCTGCATAATACCGACGGGCCCCCCCGACAATACAGCGCGCTCATAGTCGAGGCCGGACATGAGAACGGCAACGCCCTTGTTCACTTCCCCCAGTATATTTGCCGCCGGGACGACACAATCCTCAAACACCAGCTCGCAGGTATTTGAGCCCCGCATGCCCAGCTTGTCGAGTTTCTGAGCTCGCGAAAACCCAGGGAAATCGCGTTCTACAATGAAAGCGGTGATACCGCGACTTCCGGCGTCGGGTTCGGTTTTGGCGTAGATCACGTACACATCGGCATCGGGACCATTGGTAATCCAGAACTTGTTCCCATTGAGGACAAAGCTATCTCCCTGTCGCTCGGCGCGCAGCCGCATGCTGACCACATCGGATCCCGCGCCGGGTTCGGACATGGCCAGGGCCCCGATGTGCTCACCGGTACACAGCTTGGGTAAATACTGCTCGCGTTGCGCTGGGGTGCCGTTTTTCTGAATCTGGTTCAGGCACAGGTTGGAGTGAGCCCCGTAAGACAGCCCCACAGAGGCCGATACGCGAGAGATTTCCTCCATGACAATAGCGTGGCCAAGGTAACCCATGTTGCTGCCCCCGTACTCCTCGGCAACCGTCATTCCGAGAATGCCCAGGGCCCCGAACTTTTCCCACAGATCCATGGGAAACTCATTGGTCCTGTCGATGTCGGCAGCGCGGGGCGCCAGCTCTTTCTGACAGAATTGATAAATCGTATCCCGCAGT
>JAKMEU010000325.1 GCA_022425845.1 Luminiphilus sp.
GCTCACGGGGTTGGGTCGTGACAACATGAAAGACTGACTGTCAGTCATCATGATATCGGGATTCGAAGAACACATCGCCAGGCTCGCCGCGAGGCGAGGCAAGAGGCCGATACCGGTCACCAACACCTCGCCGTCGTCATCGAAAATTCGACTCGCGGCGCACACCATTAATTCAGCAAGGGAAAAGCTCATCAGAAAGTTCCTCAGTACACCGGTAGCGGCAGTGCTTGAATAGCAGCCAGCTCACCGACATTGGACTGATAGGCTGACTCGCTTTCGCCGAGGAACGCTTTCGACCAGGCGGCATAGCCCCCATCAGACATCAACTGCCCGTAGTGTTTAAAGTGGTCGACATCAAACCCATACAGCGGATCGCTTGATGTGGGATGGGCACCTCCGGGCAGATGCACAACAGCCTGGGTACAGTTACGCTCCCAATACACGCGGCGGGCAATGCTGGGATCATTAAAGTGCGTACTCTCCACCAGCTCATCGGTGGATACCACCGTATGTTTTGATGCCCGCGCAAACAGGTCGTCCATGTAATGGTCGGGGCCCGCAATCTCACAGACACCCCGGCGATCTGCTCGCGTCGCATGCAACAACGCAACATCGGGTTGTAACGCCGGCATGGCCACCCACTCCTTTTCATCGTAAGGACTGTCAACCAGCGTGATGTCCGGTGCGTTTTTAAGCACATCGGTGCCCAGACCAATTCGAGTCGGTATGAAAGGACATCCCCAGGCACCCGCGCGTAAGCCCAGCAGCAACATGCCTTCGTCAATCTCCATAACCTCTATGGCGCCCGACTCCCTGGCCTTGCGGAAGGCCGGTTCAAGCGGGATGAAATCGAGGGAGACGAAAGCGAAAATCACCTTGCGCACTTTGCCCGCGGCACACAACAGCCCCACGTCGGCACCACCATAGGCAATAAGGGTGAGATCCTTGACGGAACTGCGCAGCAGCTCACGGACCAGCGCCATGGGCTTTCGACGCGGCCCCCAGCCACCAATTCCAACCGTCATGCCATCTTCTATAACCGACAGGGCATCGCTGGCTGACACCAGTTTGTCCATGACTTCAATCCTGTGTGGGAAAAACGCTGGGTTTTCAGTATCAAATTCACCTGTTTGAGTATCATCCCCCATTGAGACTATGACAGGAATTTAGCGGGGCTTTAGCTTCTCTACCGGGAGTTTCTTATTCCCACGGAGCCTATTGATGTCCAGTGCTAGCCATCACACTGCCACTACCATCCCGACGTTACTCGCCGAGCGGGTCAGGCAACATCCTGACAAAGCCTTTGTGGTTGAGGGTGACTTTACGCTGACCTACGGTGACGCCCTGAAGGCCGCCCGGTCGCTGGGGTGCTGGCTGATGAACGAGGGCTGCCTTGCCGGTGATCGGGTTGCTATTTGGGCCCCCAACTGCCAGCAGTGGATTGTCGCCGCACTGGGGGCCCAGCTCATTGGCGCCACCATAGTCACGCTGAATACCCGCTACAAGGGCAACGAAGCGGCCGATATCCTTCAACGCAGCGGCGCGCGGTTCCTGTTCTGTATCGACCATTTCCTCGATGTGGATTACCCCGAACAATTGGCGTCTCACCCCCTGCCCGACCTGGCGGGGACGGTCACAATAACCTTGAACTCTCAGAGCGATGCCTTCGCCGACTGCCTTAAACAGGGTCATGCTCTGTTAGAAACCAGTAATAACAACCGGGCCGCGCTGGAGGACGCCATCAGTGGCGTTGAACCGGATACGCTGTCCGACATTCTGTTTACGTCAGGCACCACCGGAAAGGCCAAGGGCGTCGTCACCGATCACGGCCAGAACCTCAGGGCTTTTTCGGCGTTTGCCGACATTCTCGGCCTTGAAGCAGATGACCGTTACCTCATCATCAATCCGTTTTTTCACAGCTTTGGGTATAAGGCCGGCTGGCTGGCCACCCTGATCGCGGGGGCAACGGCCTTTCCCCTCGCGATTTTCGACGTGCCACAGGTCATGGCATGCGTTGCCCGGTACCGCATCAATGTGATGCCCGGACCACCGACACTGTTTCAATCCATCTTGGATCATCCCGACTTTGATCCCGAAAAACTCGTCACTCTCAGCAAGGCGACAACAGGGGCCGCCGTCATTCCAACCCAACTCATTGAGGCGATGTGGCAGACACTGGGCCTGGATACTGTGATCACGGCCTATGGCCTGTCGGAAAGTTGTGGCCTGACGTAAACAGAATGTCGGACAGCGTATCCGGTTCAACGCCACTGATGGCGTCCTCCAGCGCGGCCCGGTTGTTATTACTGGTTTCTAACAGAGCATGACCC
>JAKMEU010000329.1 GCA_022425845.1 Luminiphilus sp.
GTCCCGGCCCGGAAGCGCGGTGTCAGCGCTCGGCAGTGCGTGTTTTCGACGAATATCAAAAAGCTTCATGGAATGCCTTTAAGAAGTGTTTGCTTGGGGTAAAGTGTAGCGAACCCGAAGCGGTGGCTTCAAACCGAAGGTGTCAGTGCAGACTCTAGCAGCAAATGCCCTCACCGAAGTTGTAATACCCGCATCCCCTGTTCCCACTTGACCCTGAACCCTGATCGCGGTCTCATCAGTCGAATCGAGACTTAGCGGTGATACGCCATCAGCAAGGACCTCACACAGAAACGTGCCCGAACGGACGTGGCAGCGTTTGTCAGCAAGGCACGAGCCATACGAACAGTCAGCCAACGTCAGGCGCGGCTGCTCTTCGCTCTTGACGCCACCGCAAGTCGTGAGGCGACCTGGTCAACCGCACGACGACTGCACCTTGCCCTGTATGATGCCGCGGCAGATGCCACCGGGGTCGCTATCCAGCTCTGTTACTACCGCGGTTTCAGCGAGTTTTCAGCGAGCCCCTGGCTGACCTCAGGAAATGAATTGCGCGCTCACATGGATGCCGTGTCCTGTTTGGGCGGTGCAACACAGATCGGGCGACTGCTCAGTCACTATCTTCAGGTGGGCACTCCGGCAACTCCTGTACGAGCCCTAATTTTTATTGGCGATGCTGTCGAAGAAGGGTTGGACGGTTTGCTGCAGCTGGCAGGACAATGCCGCCTTAAACAACAGCCCGTCTTTGCCTTTCAGGAGGGCAGGGATCCTCATGCTCAGCATGCTTTATCGGAAATTGCCCGGGTCAGCGGTGGCGCTTATGCGGCATTCGATGACCAGAGTGCCGACTACCTGCGTACCCTGCTGGGCGCGGTGGCACGCTATGCGGCAGGAGGGCGAAAAGCCCTCACTCAATCCGGTACTGAGGGTGATAAACTCCTGTTGTCACAGCTGCCGGAATAAACCTTAGCAGCGATTTCAAGACGGAATCACCAAAACTGTGCCAAGAGTCATACTGCTACTCGCCATCGTTATTGCCCTCGTGCTGCTGGTCCGGCGCGTTCAGGCCATGCCGCCCCACAAGCGCAGATCAGGCTATGTCCAGCTGGTGCTGGGTGTCGCGGCGCTGGCCGCCATTCTGCTAACCGCACTTGGAAAAATGCACTGGATTGGCGCGGCAGTGACCGGCTTACTCGTTGCAGCGCGACAGATATTGCCCCTTGTGGTCCGTGCATTTCCATTACTCCAACAGTGGTCCCGTCAACAGTCCCAGTCCACGGGCCAGCAGTCTGAGGTAAAAACCGAACTGCTGCGTATGACGCTGGATCACAGCACCGGTGAACTGCAGGGTGAAGTGCTGTCCGGCACCTTTAAAGACTGGCGGCTGTCGGAAATGAATCTTGAACAGCTACAGGATCTCTTTCAGTTCTGCCAGGCCCAGGACCCCGATTCTGAACAGCTGCTGGTCAGCTATCTGGAGCAGCGCTTCCCCGACGGCTGGCGTGATGACGGCGATGACCCATCCGGGCAGGCGGCCGCTTCGAGTGCATCGATGAGCCGCAGCGAAGCGTTAGCCTTGTTGGGCGTAGAGGAAAGCGCTACTGCCGAGGAAATTGTCGCTGCCCACCGCAGCCTGATTCAAAAACTCCATCCCGACAGGGGTGGCAACGATTATCTTGCGGCAAAAATAAATGAAGCGAAGGATTTTTTGCTGAAAGATCAGCAGACGTCGTAACCACCCGCCAAAACCACAGGCGCCCTACAGACTATGAATACTCTTTACATACTGCGTAATCAGGACGGTCATTACTGGGGACGCGGTAAGCGCTGGACCGATGGACGAGACAGCGCGCGCGTCCATACTTTCCCACACCGTGATGAAGCCGTGAACACTGTTTTTGAGCTGAGCTCAAAGGACGTTCACCTCCGCTGTGAAATTCTCGACTTGAACTCTGCGGACGACAAGCTGCCTAAGTTGGAAATATCAGACATTCCCCTCCCGGAGCCAGAAGCAGAGGCCGTTTTGGAAACAGTGACTGAAAAAGCGGCAGAAACAGAAACCGAGGTGTCCACCGCAACGGAAACCGTTGACGCACCTCTTGAAAAAACGCCATCCGGACCTATCTCAGGCAGTGAGGGCAGCGACATCACGGAGACCTGAAGGTGCGCATATTACTATTCCTGGCAACGAACCTGGCCGTACTGGTACTGGTCAGCCTTGTTTTCAATCTGCTGGGTTTCGAAAGCATACTGCAGGCCAATGGCGTGGATTTGAATCTGTCCGCACTGCTGGTGTTCTGCGCCCTGTTCGGCTTTGGGGGCTCTTTTATTTCGCTCCTGCTCTCCAAATGGCTGGCGAAACGCAGTACCGGGGCCTATATCATTGCGCAGCCGCGCAATAAAGATGAACAGTGGCTAACGGAGACCGTAGCGAACCTGTCCCGGGACGCAGGCATAAAGATGCCGGAAGTGGGCATTTTCCCGTCGGAGTCGTCCAATGCATTCGCCACCGGCTGGAACCGGAATGATGCTTTGGTTGCGGTCAGTGCGGGGTTGCTGAAGCGTTTCCAACCCAATGAAATTCGTGCCGTACTGGCCCATGAAATCGGCCACGTAGCGAACGGAGACATGGTCACCCTCAGCCTGATTCAGGGCGTGGTCAATACCTTCGTCATGTTTTTCGCGCGGATTATCGGGCACACCGTTGATCGCGTGGTCTTCAAGACCGAGCGAGGCTACGGTATCGGCTACTTCGTGGTCACCATCGTGGCCGAGATCGTCCTGGGTTTCCTGGCCAGCATGCTGGTGATGGCTTTTTCCCGCTGGCGAGAGTATCGAGCTGACGCCGCTGGCGCAGGCCTCACCACCCATCAGGACATGGTCGCCGCACTGCGGCGACTTCAGGCAGAACAGGGTCAGCCTGGTGAATTGCCGGGGGAACTAACGGCCTTCGGCATTCGGCCGGGAAAATCGGGTCTGGCCGATTTATTCAGGTCACACCCTCCCCTCGAAGACCGTATCAAGGCCTTGCAAAGCGCATGAAGCCCCTCCCCCTGACACAGACCGGCCGACGTGCTGTCGTCGTGCTGGTCGCTTTTTTCTCCCTGACCACAGGGTTCGGCGCATGGTCCCAGTCGGGACCCGATTACCTGAGCTTCGCAACCGACGATGAAGCAAACACTACCGAGATCTTTCGTGGCGCCAGCCCCGCCGTGGTCTCCGTCGCCAGCAGTGCGCTGCGCCGAACGATGTTCTCCCGAAACGTACTCGAGGTCCCGAGTGGTACAGGATCGGGATTCATATGGAGTGATGACGGACTGGTGGTGACTAATTTTCACGTCATTGCGAGCGCAGACAAACTGACAGTCACGCTGGCTGATACTGAGTTTCCGGCAGAGGTCGTGGGAGTGGCACCTGAACGCGACCTCGCAGTGCTGCGCCTTACCGCTCCCCCCGATGACCTCGTTGAGTTACCCCTGGGTGATTCGGCGGAATTGTCCGTTGGACGAAAAGTCCTCGCGATTGGCAACCCCTTCGGTCTGGATACCACGCTCACGGTCGGCATTGTCAGTGCACTTGACCGGGAAATCCGCTCACCCAGCGGCCGACTCATCCGCGGCGTGATACAGACTGATGCCGCGATTAATCCCGGTAATTCGGGCGGGCCCTTGCTGAATTCGCTGGGTCAACTCATTGGCGTCAACACGGCTATTTACTCCCCCAGTGGTGGCAGTGCCGGGATAGGTTTTGCGATTCCCGTCAACATGGTGCGGGAAGTCGTCCCACAACTCATTGCCTACGGAAAAATACTGCGCCCTATTCTTGGCGTGGAACTGGCCAGTGACCAGTGGACGCGCCGCTACGGTGTGCAGGGAGTTGCGATTGTGCGGGTACTGCGGGGGCTGCCCGCAGCAGAGGCCGGCATGCAGGGCGCGCGCAGCGTGGGTCGCGGTGAGATTAGCCTGGGCGATGTCATCACCAGCATCGAAGGTCAGCCCATCCGAACCCAAGACGATTACCTGTCCGCGCTGGAAAAGTATAAGGTGGGCGACGCGATCGAGATCGTCACCCGACGCGGCGAAGAGACCATGACGTTCAATGTCACCCTGTCAGAAACGCGCTGATGTCCAGAACACGCTGGTGCCTGCTGGCAGTCGCCCTCATGGTAATGACACTTATTCAGTTCTGGCCCGCTCCACCGGCCCCCAACTCTCTGGATCGAGATCGGCCTCCGGCATCCGGGCCGGATCGAATACCGGATCAGTAGACTGGCGCTGACCCGCTTCGAAATCCCGCAGTAGTGCCAATGCCACGGGGAACAGCGCCCACAAGGCGGTGAGGTTAACCACGGCGAGTAATCCCATGGTGAGGTCTGAAAAGCTGAACACCGTAGCGAGGTCCTGCAGGGACGCCCAAGCGATCAGTATCAGAACGACGATACGAAACACCCATATTGTTGTCCGAGGTGCAATATCAAAGTAAGCGATACTGTTTTCACCCAGATAACAGTTATAGGCGATGGTACTCACCGCGAACAGGACCAGCGCAATACTGACCAGGGGCTCACCAATGGGCCCAATGTGAGCGGCGAGGGCGCGCTGGGTAAGTGCGATGCCCTCAATACCCTCGGCTCCCGGCTGGTAAATCGGTGACATGAGAATAATCATCGCCGTACAGGTGCACAGCACGATGGTATCGATAAACACGCTGAGGCCCTGAATCAACCCCTGCGACACCGGATGGGAGATGTCTGCAACGGCAGCGACATTGGGCGCCGTGCCGATCCCCGCCTCATTGGAAAACAATCCTCGTCGGGCGCCCTGCATCACGGCCGCGGCAATACCACCGCCAACAACTTCCTCAAGGCCAAACGCCGACTTCAAAATCAGCATAAAAGCCTGGGGCACCTGTTCTATATTCAGCGCCAGAACAGTGATCGCAAGCAGGAAATATCCTAAGACCATGAGGGGCACAACGATTTCCGAAAAGACAGCAATGCGACGAATGCCACCGAAAATGACCAACCCCATCACCACCGTCAGGGCAACGCCTGTCTGCCATGCGGGCACACCGAAAGCGGATTCAACCGAGTGGGTTACGGCATAGGCCTGCACTGCGTTGAAACCCAAACCCAGGGTCAGTAGCAACAACACCGAATACACCACCGGCATGACCCGCCAACCCAATCCATGTCGCATATAAAAAGCAGGGCCGCCGCGAAACACCTCGCCAGCGTGCCGACGCTTGAAAAGCTGGGCCAGCGCGCACTCAAAAATACTGGTAGCCATCCCCAATAAGGCGATCAACCACATCCAGAACAGGGCGCCGGGCCCACCCAGAGTGATCGCGACCGCCACTCCCGCAATGTTGCCGCCACCAACGCGTCCGGCAACACTGACAACCAGGGCCTGGAACCCCGAAATTCCGCGGTCGGTACCGGTGAGCCGACTGGACCGCAATTGGGAAAACATCGCGCCAAACAGTCGTAGCTGAACGAAACGTGATGCGAGGGTAAATCTCAGCCCTACAATAAGCAGGGCAGCAATCAGGACATAGGTCCACAACCAATCAGTCAGTGTCGCCAACATTAAGAATACTCAGATAAGCCCCGTACCAGAATAAAGGCAATTGCGGGTACAGCCAGATAACGCACCAGCACTCGCCATAGCGCGTAGACCGACGGAGTTGTCCGGAGCTCATCTTCACTGTGGCTACGTAGCATGACCCATCCGGCAAAAGTAGCGATCAGTAAACCACCCGCAGGCAGCAGCACCTTATCGGGGATGGCAAAGGCAATATCGTTAAAGTTCATGCCCGCAAGGGTGTAACCCTGCCACGCGCCATAGGACAACACGCTGGCCACGCTGCAGAACGTGACCGACGCCACCACCACAGCCGAGCCCACATGCCGGTGCAGGTTGAAACGCTCACCGAACCAGGCCGTAACAGACTCCAGCAAACCGACCATGCTGGTAATCCCCGCCACCGATAGCATGATGAAAAATAGCACAGCAAAAACATGCCCTCCCGGCATCTGGGCAAAGGCGACCGGCAGGGTCTGAAAAATCAGGCCGGCGCCACTGGCTATGTCCAATCCGTAATGAAACACCGCGGGGAAAACCACAAAACCAGCCAACAATGCCACCAGCGTATCGGCCAACACCACGGTGGTGGCGGCTCGGGTGATGGAAAAATCATTGGGCAGAT
Source organism: Luminiphilus sp. (assembly GCA_022425845.1). Taxonomy (GTDB): domain Bacteria; phylum Pseudomonadota; class Gammaproteobacteria; order Pseudomonadales; family Halieaceae; genus Luminiphilus. The sequence goes on from JAKMEU010000329.1 coordinate 6,202, forward strand.
AGGATCCGTAGGTCATCATTCCCCCCATGGCGACACCGAT
>JAKMEU010000263.1 GCA_022425845.1 Luminiphilus sp.
GCGACTCTGCCAGGCCTTGGAGAAGCCCTGGTTCCAGGCTCCCTTTGGCTTACACAGCACCACCAAGTTCCTGCGTGCTCTGGGCGAGGAATTGGGTCTTGATCCCGAGCCCTTTATTGAGCAAGAGCGCCACACCACTCTGAAACCGGTCTGGGATCTCTGGCGCTCGGTGACTCAGGACTTTTTCGGCACTGCGAATTTTGGCATTGCGGCAACGGAAACCTATACCCGCGGTGTCAGGCACTTTCTGGAAGATGAAATGGGACTGCCCTGCAGCTTTCACTTTTCCCGAAAAGCCGGGGTGAAACCCGACAACGAAACGATTCGAGATGCCATCGCCGAGAAATCTCCGCTGATCTGCTTTGGCAGTTACAACGAGCGGATGTATCTCGCCGAGCTGGGTAGCAAAAGCATTTACATACCGGCGTCCCTGCCGGGAACGATTATCCGTCGTCATACCGGGACGCCGTTCATGGGCTACGGGGGCGCCACTTACCTGCTCCAGGAAGTCTGCAATGCGCTGTTTGATGCCCTCTTCCACATTTTGCCCCTCGGTACCGAAATGGACGCCGTTGAGGCTACGCCCGTTCGGGACGGGCTACGGTGGGCAGATGACGCCGAGAAAACGTTGGAAACGCTGGTTGCAAAGCAGCCGGTACTGGTGCGCATCTCTGCCGCCAAACGAATTCGTGACGCTGCGGAGCACTCCGCGCGCCATCAGGGCGCAAGCGCCGTCAGTAAAGAGCATGTGTTGCGGGCCGGTCTTCAAGTGAAGACAGGCACCGCAGCCTGATTGAGAGGGAGAACGGTGATGAACCATTCATCAGGGCAAAAAGGACATCAGCAAACGCTGGGCGAGCAACTGCAATTTCGACTGTTGCTAAGCCTGGCTTTTTGTTGGTTTTTCATCGGGGCGGTGCTGTGTCGACTGACTTTCCAGTCAGTGGCCCATGCATCACCTGGCGAAAGCTGCTTCCAGGCAGCAAAAAAGGCGGCATACGGCGTAATCCCCTACGCCTTCATGCACGTCTGAAAAGCAGGTGTGGCCGGGAAGGTCACGCCTACCGAGGAGTAATAACCGGCGGCCCGCCAGGGATGGCGACGCATACGGATTGAGGGACATGACATGTCATTACTGAGTTTTGAGAGGAAGTATCGTGTCAGGGGCGGCACCCTGATCGGAGGAGACCTCTTTGACTTCTGGGTGGGGCCATTTTACGTGGGCTTCTTTGGAGTCACTACCGCCTTCTTCGCGCTTCTCGGGACAGCGCTGATTCTGGTGGGTGCTTCCATGGGTGATACCTGGAATATCTGGAGAATCAACATCGCCCCGCCCGACCTGTCGTATGGACTGGGGGTCGCGCCCTTCGCTGAAGGAGGATGTTGGCAACTGGTCACTATATGTGCCATTGGCGCCTTCGTATCGTGGATATTGCGTCAAGCAGAGATTGCCCGAAAACTGGGGATGGGCTTGCATATTCCGTTCGCCTTCAGCTATGCCGTCTTAGCCTACGTCACGTTGGTTGTCATTCGCCCAGTACTCCTCGGCGCTTGGGGCCATGGCTTCCCGTACGGCATTCTGAGCCACCTCGACTGGGTATCAAACGTGGGTTACCAATTCCTGCACTTTCACTACAACCCCGCCCACATGATCGCCATCACCTTCTTCTTCACCACAGCTATGGCACTGTCGATGCATGGCTCGCTGATCCTCATGGCGACTGACCCAAGGGATGGCGAGAAGGTAAAAACAGGGGAACACGAGAACACGTTCTTCAGAGATGACATTGGCTATTCCATTGGCGCACTGGGCATACACCGCTTAGGTCTGTTTATCGCCCTCGGAGCTGCTTTCTGGAGCGCGGTCTGCATTGTCATCAGCGGGCCTTTCTGGACCAGAGGCTGGCCAGAATGGTGGAACTGGTGGCTCGAACTGCCGATCTGGAACTGAGGGGAGACTGAATCATGATTGAGTATCAGAATATTTTCACGCAGGTTCAGGCTGAAGCACCCGATTACCCCGGCGTGCCTATCGGCAAGGACGAAGAGCATCGCATGGGCGGCCCCATCCACAGCTGGCTGGCGGGCAAACTCGGTGATGCACAGATAGGGCCTATCTACCTCGGGCCCTCAGGCTTCCTGGCCTTTATCTGCGGATTCATAGCATTTGAGATCATCGGTCTTAATATGATGGCCTCTGTAAATTGGGATCCTATTGAATTTATGCGGCAGTTACCGTGGCTGGCACTGGAACCACCGCCGCCGGAATACGGTCTTAGCATTCCACCACTGCATGACGGTGGCTGGTGGTTAATGGCGGGCTTCTTCCTGACCGCAGCCATCCTGCTCTGGTGGTGGCGCACCTTCACCATCTCAAGAAATCTCGGGATGAGTAACTATCTGGCCTGGGCCTTCGCAGCCGCCATTTGGCTCTATCTGGTACTGGGCTTTATTCGACCCGTCCTGATGGGCAGTTGGAGTGAAGCGGTTCCCTTTGGCATCTTCCCGCATCTGGACTGGACCGCAGCATTCTCCATGCGTTACGGAAACCTGTTCTACAACCCATTCCATATGCTGTCCATCGTCTTCCTCTACGGATCGGCCATTCTGTTCGCCATGCACGGAGCAACAATTCTGGCGGTAAGCCGCTACGGCGGCGATCGGGAGATTGACCAGGTGACGGATATCGGCACTGCAGGTGAGCGCTCCATGCTTTACTGGCGCTGGTGTATGGGCTTCAACGCCTCCATGGAATCCATCCACCGATGGGCCTGGTGGTTTGCAGTCCTGACCGTCATAACAGGTGGTATCGGCATCCTTCTGACGGGAACCGTGGTGGAAAACTGGTACCTCTGGGGTGTCAAGCACGGTATCGCACCCGCCTACCCCGCTATCGACGCAGTACCTGTCGTTGATCCCATGATGATGGAGGCGAACCCATGAAAACGCATCAATACCTTCGTGCCACGGCCGCACTGGCCCTGAGTAGCCTACTACTCGCGGGATGTGAAGCACCGCCTCCAGAGACCGTCCAACTTGGTTATCGCGGAGTGGGCCAGGAGCAGGTGGCTAACCCGAAGACCCTGGCCGCCACAGTCGCCGAAAATCAGGTACCGGCTCCGCAACCTGCGGTGCCCGCGGGCGGCCCCAAAGCCGCTGACGTGTATGAAAATGTGCAGGTACTGGGTGACCTAAGCGTTGGGGAATTCACGCGACTCATGGTCGCCATGACGGAATGGATATCCCCTGAAGAGGGATGCAACTACTGCCATGTAGACGAGGGATTTCAGTACGACACCAAGTACACCAAGCGTGTCGCCCGGGTGATGACCGTCATGACCCAGGCTGCAAACGTTGAATGGGGTGCGCACGTCGGTGGTGCCGGAGTTACCTGCTATACCTGTCACCGGGGCAAGAACATCCCGGCCAACGTATGGGCAACAGATCCCGGCCAACCTCATGCGCCCGGTGTGATGACTGCGGGGCAAAATATCGCTTCGGTGACCGCTGCTTACAGCTCACTGCCGAACGACCCACTCACCCCCTATCTCGAGGGCGACGAGGAAGAGGCTAAGAACCTGCCATGGCGGGTAGCCGGCACGACGGCACTGCCCTCGGGCAATCGCTCTTCGGTCAAGCAAACTGAGTGGATTTACAGCTTGATGATGCATTTTTCAGACTCCCTCGGCGTCAACTGTACCCACTGCCACAACACGCGAGCGTTCTATGACTGGGAGCAAAGCTCACCGGCCAGAGTGACCGCGTGGCACGGCATACGCATGGTCCGCGAAATGAATAATGACTATGTGAATGAAACCGCTGACTGGCTGCCAGACCACCGCAAGGGACCCATGGGTGACCCACTGAAAGTGAACTGTGCAACCTGTCACCAGGGCGCCTACAAGCCCCTACTCGGCGCCAATATGGTTCAGGACTATCCGAACCTGAGCCGCTATACGGTAGCGGTGAAAGCAGAACCCGTCGAAGAAAACGCCCAGGAAGCTGCGCCAATGGATGACGTTGAGAACGGCGACACCCTCCGGGAGCAAGTAGAGCAGGTAATTGAGGAGGAGATGACTACCAGCGAGTAGTCATTTCCTACGCTGGCGAACGTGGCCAGCACAGATCTCTCCACTGGGGTGTCCCAGTGCAGGGGTTGGAAAGAAGGACTGGCAGCAGTGGCCCTGCTTTCTAAAGAACCGTCGCACCGACGCCATTTGGCATCACTGCGGCATCTGGCTTGACTAAACATGGGAGGTAAAACCATGAGTGAGCAAGGCGGTAGCCCATCAGGGCTGACCAGCAATGAAGCCAAGGAATTCCACAGTGCTTATATGCAAGGGTGGCTGGGTTTCGTTGCGATAGCGGTCGTTGCCCACGTCCTAATTTGGATGTGGCAGCCCTGGTTCTCGTAACCCTGGGTAAACACCGATAAACCGCGACCGCATCCCTTGAGGATAACGTCGCTTAACTGTACGGAGAGAGAAAAATGCACAGAGTATGGATGCTATTTGATCCGCGCCGGGTGCTCGTAGCTAACGCTGCGTTCCTGTTTGTTCTCGCACTGTTCATTCACTTCGTCCTTCTGAGTTCAGGTAAGTACAACTGGCTCGATGGCGAAGCAATGGCAGCAGCGAGCCATATGGAAGCCCTTCCCGCCGAACGAAAGTGACGCGGTAGTAAACCCTGGCCTCTCTGAGGCCAGGACCTTTTTGACCCGGAGAGAGGACTCAGCTCTTCTCTTAGTCTGCAGAGTGTCGAGTTAACATGCGCTTCCCCCAGTGCCAACTCGATCACCAAGGTGTGAACTCTCTGCAGCACCCCTCGGGGCGGGTCACTTTATTTTTTTATAGGAACTAGCCATGGGTGAGCCACTTGGCGCCGTCTCTTTTGATACGGAAGATCTCATACTGGTCGACTCCCATGATCGCATTCTGGGTAACGCTTCCAAAAAAACTGTTCACCAACCCGGAGGCCAACTCCACCGAGCCTTCTCAATTTTCATTTACGCAGCCTCGGACAAGGTTCTCCTGCATAGACGCAGTGAGAAAAAACCGCTCTGGCCAGGCTATTGGACCAACAGTTGCTGCAGTCATCCACGTCAGGGAGAGTCCTACCAGGAGGCAAGTCACCGGCGCCTTCAGGAGGAACTGGGGATTCAAACCACCCTCACATGGCTATACCAATTTGAATATCAGGCGCATTTTGGAGCGGTGGGCACCGAGCATGAGTTATGCGCAGTCTACGCTGGTCACTTCGACCAGCCTGTGGAGATAGACCCCCATCCCGACGAGGTCGACCAGTGGGGGTGGTACGACATTCCAGAGGTCGATAGTTGGGTTGCCCGGGAACCGGACAGCTTCACGCCCTGGTTCCTGATGGAATGGCAGGCTCTGAGAGGCCCCTTTTCAGAGGACGTTGCAGGACTAATGTAGCCTCTGCCTGTTTACTATGGACCGGGATAGGTGTTGAGTAAGTGCTTAGCCCCAAGGTAGGCGAATTGAGCGAGGGGCGACAGTTGCGGATCTAGGTGGACAAGGCTACTCGCCGCTGGCGAGTCGAATGTCTCCGGTGTTGGCATCCCACAGCTGCATCAGCTTCACCCTGCCAGAGGGGGTAACACGTACCCAGGCAGACTCTGCGGTTACCAATCCAGCCGACTGTAGTTTAGAGAGAAGCTCGCGCTGTTCTTCACCCTCAAACGCAGATACCGGCGCTCTAAGTGATTCACTTAACTTCTGAAGCAGTCTTCTTTGCTTGGCTTCGGTCGCTGTGAAAGGCACACCTGCGCACACTGGATGCTGATCGCTGCGCAATGCAGCGTGCCACTGATCAAGACTGGCATGGTTTCGGGACAAAAGATTTGGCAACTCTGAAACCGCCCCCAAACCAACGCCAAGGAGCACTCGGGTAGGTTGGTCGCTATAGCCGAGACGATTGCGAAACAGCCGCCCTTCAGCCTGCGCCGTGCCCAGGACGTCCCCAGGCTTAACAAAGCTGTTGATCCCGACCCATTGATAACCACTGGACTCAAGCTGGTCCACTGCGGTAATAAACATAGCCATCTTTTCGGCAACACTGGGCATGCTGTCTGACTCAATCACTCGTTGATGCTCGAAACGCTTTTCGTTACGAGTAAAAGAGCCCAAGAGAATTCGTGAGGGGTCGAGCTCAGTGATAAGTTGAAGGCTCTCCCTTACTGACTTAACGGATTGACCTGGCAGCCCGTACAGCAATTCAAGGGTTATGGTATCGAACCCCACCAGCTTTGCATTTCCCATGACGTCAGCGAGTAACTCAGGGGAATAACTTCTGCCCAGACCTTGCTGGGACTGCGGATCCAGCTCCCGAAGCTCGATGCGAATGTTCTTGAAGCCAAGTCCGCGGATAAGCTCCATTTGAGTGAGTGAGGTGCGGTCCGGATTGATTTCGAAAACGGTTTCGCAGTCGTCGGGCACCAAAAAATGGCGGTCAATCAGCTCGGCAACACGCGCCAACTGAGTGCTACTCAGCAAGCTGGGCGTTCCGCCGCCGATATGCAGCTGGGTCAGGGGACGGCCTCGGCCAACACGGTCTGACAGACACTGAAGTTCTCTAGTAAGTCCATCGAGGTAACGATCAATCACCGTGGAATCTGCAGCCACCTCAGCCACGCGGTCACAGCTGACGCATCGGGTGGTACAGAAAGGCAAATATACCTGAAGACCTAGACCGCCATCTAGCTGCCCGGCAACTGCCGCTGCGTCGAGTGTATGAGAAAATTCAGAAGCAGCAACCGCTCGCTCCTTAATGCCCAAAATTTGAGTGGAAGGCGGCGCTGACGGGGTCGAAGCGAGTACAGACGCCTTTCTGTTGAATTGATCGGTCTGCTTCATAAAGCGCCTCCATCTGCAAAAATGCAGGATTCGCTAGCTTGTGTGACCGCTCGGCCCTCTACCGTGAGTAGACGAGTCCAACAGCGCCCTCTGGCTGGGGCTACAAGGCAGACTCCTTTCCACCGAACCTCCCCACAGTAGACCTCCGCCTTGTTGAGGTCAAGCCGGGTTTGCACTCTGCGCTCGGAAATGTCGCGGGCATACATGATGAGTCACGGTTGCGAGCCGGTCTTTACCGGCCCGGCACCATCATTTGCGTCCGGGGCAGCCCAAACCCAGAGCGCTGCATCACCCATTGGCGCCATTAAAAAAATATGTTCCAGCGTACCCAGGGCTGCCAGGGCTCCCACAAGTGCCAAAGTAATCATCATACTGAGATCTGGCGCCTGCATTGCCCCCTGAATCAGTAAATAGCTGGCCACCAGGCCTAGGCCTAGAGAAAATGGAAAAAGCGCGTTGAAAGGCCGCTTGGGGATGTAAGAGTCGACATAAGCAAGATGAACGGGGAGCCAGCTCTGGTTGTAGTTCCGAACGCCCAGTACCAAATTCAGCTTGCTACTCCAGCGCATCAACCACAGCACGGTAAACGACCAGAGAGCCACCTGATTGGGTTGATTCCAGGACATTACAGCCAGCACGAAGACCATGACAAGAAGCATCAGTTCATGCCAAAGGCAGGTTCCCAAACCCAGCTTTATCCTTTGTGTTGCGCCTGCATCTACCGGACATTCTGCTTTACGGGGCCCCGTTATGAACCCCATTAGATAGCCCATTTCCAGCCATCCCCACAACAGGAGCGCAAGGCAGAAGGCCATCACCACACCCTGGGGAGTCGATTGCCCCACCAATCCGGACATTGCCCAGAAAGCCAGCAACATGACCAGCGTTGCGGCGGCAAAAATCGTACTGTGGCGTGATTTTGGGCGGTGTACCAGCCATAGGATAACCCCGGTAGAAAACCACCATCCGGTCAGTGCAACGAGCAACGCAAGGGAAAATTCGCTCACGCGCCACCAGCAACGAGAGGGCTGCGGCCATGGTTCGGTAGCAGTCCAGCGAATTCCGCAACGTTAGTGGGGCCAAAGGCACCAAGATCAATCAATTCATGGGTCAGGGGATCCACCAGTTGCAGTCGACCGTCCTCATAGAGATTCAGCTGAAATGCAGCCTGGGAAAACAGTCCCTGTTGTTGCCTGGTACGGACCAGGCTCCGCACCACACCCCGGATAAAGCTACCCTCCCCTGCATACAACGTTCGAATGACTTCACCAGAGACATCATCAGAAATAGTGATCTCTCCGTTGGCACCATCGCTAAAGAGCAGGGATCGTTCATGCGTGATATCACCAACCGGGGGCTCTGCGACCACGATATTGTCAGTACTGCGGGCCAATAAAACCGCAGCCACGACAAACAGTAGGCCCAAAGCAATCAGGGCCATCAGTCGATCGCTGACCCGGCGAATATGCCGGACCCCGGTATCCATATCAGCTTGCTGCAATGGGCTGACCATTAATGAAGCCCTCACTGCTGTCGGACCCGGTGACCCCGCTGTCGCGCAATTCAGCAGTGCCTTCACCACCGCCTTGCGCCTTGACCGTTTTGGCCAACAGGCGCGCCACATGCTGAGCATCAGTGATACCACGGAAAAGCGGTTGGATACGGCGGAAGCCGAGCAGACGCACATGGGGCCATAGCAGCATGTAGTAGAGCTTGGCGTCATCGGTAGGGGTGAAGATGACATCGCCAGTGCCATCACTGCAAAGTCTTAAGCCTGCGCTTGCCACCTTTTCCAGTGGCAGGTTTACCATCATGGGCGTTGCAACGCCCGAACGAAGAACAAGCCGTCGATTGGTTAGGGTATACACCGTGCTCCGGGCATACAGCCATGCTGCACCTGCCAGCAGGCCCAGTGACACAGCCGCGAGGCTCAGTTGCCAGGACATACCCACCAAAATGTATTGCAGGCTGGCGCCGTCCATAAGCTTATAGATGACGTGGATCGTCACAAGCATCATGAAATACATGGCGAGAGTGCGCACCTGAAACACCCTATTGGCGAGCGCCGTCCAGCGGGGCGTGCCCTGCCAGACGATTTCCTCTCCCTCTGGCAGGTGCTCGGGCAAGCCAGTCAGTGGTTCGTACTCATATTCTCTCATAGCCAGGGTTCCTTACGATCCGGCATGGCGTAGAGCGTGCCGCCACCGTAAAACGCTGTGATCTTGTCCTCTTCCTGCAGCGTCACCTGATCGGGGTTAGCCAATCTGGGCACCTGCACAAACTGATCGCTGCGAATTGATTTTACAGTTACCTGACCATCACCCGATACACGAGCCATGGTCATGGGCAGCAACCGCGTGCCGTCACCGACATCCACTTCAGCGTATCTAAAGTGGGGCTCGGCCCGATCCACCCAAAGATCAACCACAGTCCCACCTTGCTTTCCGTCGCAGGCCATAACCGGCTTACCTCGCGGATCTGGATCACGACCGTTCACATTGTGCTGTCCGTCAACACGCAGCGGTACAATTCTAGGCTCTCCATCGACTGTTAGATCAGGGGCTTCAGGGCGGGTCGCCCATGCCGCGGGTCCTACGCCATCGACCATCGGGTCGCCCGTAGGCTCAATTGGATCTCCCATGGAAGGGCCGGTGGCCGACGCCTTCAGCTCATAGCCTGCCGCAGCAGGGCCCGGCAGGGTTCGGTTACCCTGGCCGTTGGCGAGTTCATAGGTCTTCGGCATTGGCATTCCGCCCACGCCCTCAACCAACGTATCGCCGTTACCGTCCAACTCCAGCGGCCAGCCCTCACGCTTTCCTTCTCTATGCAGGTGACGAACCAGCAGGAAAAAGAAAATCCAAAAGGCATATAACGCCACCTGTGCGACATCAATGTAACCGGTTATGGCTCCAGTACCCATTGTATTGCTCCTCTGTTGTTACTCGTTAACCCGGAAAATCTGCGAGGCGCAGTTCCGGTGGTTGCTTTGACTGCTCACCTGACTGTCGCACCAGGGGACCCAGTGCAATCAATGCGGCAAACAGGATTAAAATCTCGATGTGATAAACAAATGCGTAGGCGGTAGTGGGTAGATCTAAAGCAGTGCCCAGTAGGCCAAGGCTCACCCAGCCAGCCACAAGGTCGCGTATGGCACCGCCTGCAAAAATGGCGAGGCCGGTGGCAGTAACCTGCACCGCGCCCCAGACTCCCAGAGTAATTCCGGTCAGGTCAGTTCGACCCAGGGTCATGATTGACGTGAGTGTCCCCACCGCGAACAAGCCGTTACCCAGCCCAATACCCAGCGTGCCAAACCGAAACAGCAGCCCCGATTCCATGGGGGCAGCGAATACCACAGCAGAGAACGCAAGCACGCCCAGCATGGTTCCCATAGCGGCAACACGAATTGGATCTGCGCCCCCTGCCAGCGAGCGAGCGGCAATGAAAAAGGCGACCAGCATGCCAATGCCGAGAATCGCGGTGAGTTGGGTCGTTTCGCTGACACTCATAGCGAGGATTTGCGCCCCATAGGGCTCCAGAAGAATGTCCTGCATGGTAAATCCAAGCGTGCCCAATGCCACCGCCACCAACAGGCGTCTTGCCCTGGGTTGTTCACTAAACTGGCGCCAGACCTGGGAAAATTTCGGCCGAACCCGATCATGTCGGGTCAACTGTGGCTGACGGGCTTCCTGCTTCCAAAGGGCGACAAAATTGAGTACCACGGTCAGGACTGCAGCACCCTGTAGTACCTGTATCAATCTCATGTAACTGAAATCGATCAGTAGTTCAGCAAAACCCAGACTTGCGACCACCGTTCCCACCAATAGCATCACATACAACAACGCCACAACCCGGGGTCGGGACTCTTCGCTGGCCAAGTCCGTGGCAAGTGCCAGCCCGGCGGTCTGGGTGGTGTGCATGCCGGACCCCACCAAAACAAAAGCCAGCATCGCGGCCAGTGGCCCGGTTATTGCGGGCCCGCTGTGGGGCTCTGTCATCACTATCAAAGCAAAGGGCATAATGGCCAGGCCACCAAACTGCAAGAGAGTGCCTACCCATAAATAGGGCACCCTTCGCCAACCCAGGTAGGACCGATGAAAGTCCGATCGAAAACCCACCAGAGCTCTAGCAGGCGCCAGCAGCAGTGGAATGGCCACCATGAGTGCTACAGCCCAGGCGGGCTGCCCCAGTTCCACCACCATAATCCGGTTTAGCGTGCCCGTAAGTAACACCGCTGCCATGCCCACGGACACCTGAAACAAAGCGAGACGCAACAACCGGCTCAAGGCCAGATTCTCGCTGACCGCGTCGGCAAAGGGCAGCCAGCGTGTGCCTAGGCCCTGCACCAGATCGCCGAATCGCTGGCGAGAGATAATCACTTGCGCACCAGTTCCATGGCGTGGGAGATATAAAACCCTCGCGACACACGGAAGTCCCTGTTCACGTGCCAATCAGAAAAGTCCTGCTGGGAAGCCACGGCATCCTGCAACCGGGCCACCGCCATAGGCGCAATGGCAGGTGAGCGGTTACCCCGTGGAAAAAGTTGTCCCACACTGTGCATTGCTGCCAAAAGCGGCGTCTTTGGCGCGAAGGTAAAGACAATACTGCTGGTTACAGTCTCGGCCATGGCAGCCAGCGTCTGCAAACCATCTTCGGGTTCGTAATGGATCAGGGAATCCATGGCAACAATGTGGTCGAAGGAGCCCAGTTCCAGCCGACCCATATCCCCCACGCGGAAATCAATGGAGCCTCGGAACTCATCGGTACCTACCCGCTCTCTGGCCAACTCGATCAAAGTGGGCGACAGATCCACCGCAACAACGTCCGCACCCCGCCGCGCTGCCTCTTGGGCAAAGGCGCCGGTGCC
>JAKMEU010000377.1 GCA_022425845.1 Luminiphilus sp.
CGTGAGCGCTGGATGTCCCTCAATGAGCGGCCGCGCTGCCCGCGCCGCCTCAGGATCCTTGTCAAAAGCCACGAGGCGATCCTGCTTTTGAAGCCGGCTTAAAATGGCCGCAGAGTGCCCTCCCCGACCGAACGTTCCGTCGACGTAGACTGCTCCGTCACTGAAACCACCGTTTCCAGCCATCAAGGCCTCAACTGCCTCCTCGAGTAGAACAGCCGTGTGCTTACTGCCCGTCAAAGTGTTAATGACAACAATTCGGCAGGTAGTTCCGCTTCGGCATCCACGGCCAGCGCCGCCTCTTGCTCAGCCAACCACTGATCCTCGGACCAGAGCTCCAACTTATTGCCCTGGCCCACCAGGACAACTTTCTTCTCAAGATGCGCGTAATCCCGCAGAGACTGCGGCAGGAGTACGCGGCCATTGCCGTCCAATTCGATATCGGCGGCATAGCCCAGCATCAACCGCTGAAAACGCTTAACCGCAGGATTAAGTGCAGGCAATGACTGGATTTCAGCCTCGATACGCTCCCACTCCGGAAGTGGGTAGAGAGTCAGGCAGCGACTCTGGGTATCGATGGTAATAACGACACACCCCTGGGACTGCGCGAGCAGGCTCTCACGCTGCCGCAAAGGCACGGCGAGCCGCCCTTTGGCGTCCATATTGATGTGTTGCACCCCACGAAACATTCAGTCAGACCCACTCTAATCCGAGAATTCCCACATAAAAGCAATAAATACCACTTTGCCCCACTTTTACCCACTATACGGCCGCAATTTTTAAAGGTCAATGGGTGAAACCCAAAATTCCCTTTCAATTTCAGACGGTTACAAGATTTGTCGGGCGAAAAAACGAGCCGTTTTCAGAGGTTTTTTGGCAACTTAAAACCCTCTTTCAAACAGCTAATTAGCGCGGGTTGAAGGATATAGCTTTAAGCAGACAACGGATACGGAATAAAAAATTATTTTTTATTACTTAATTTATTCACAGGCTGGAAAAAGGCGCACCCCCTGTGAAGGGGGTGCATAAAGAGAGCTGGTCGATAAGCCGGGTTCTGTCGAGGACGACCATTCATCTGCGACGGACGTCACCGTCCGCCTGTAGCGACCTACCCGAATCCGCCGGAGGTCGCGGCTAATGGATTCCTATTTGGTCTTGCTCCGGATGGGGTTTACCATCGCCACGCCTGTTACCAGCCGCGCGGTGCGCTCTTACCGCACCTTTTCACCCTTACCCGACAAAAGCCAGGCGGTTTCCTTTCTGTTGCACTTTCCGTGGGCTCACACCCCCCAGGCGTTACCTGGCATCCTGACCTCAGGAGCCCGGACTTTCCTCCATCACCCTGGGGCAACAGCGGTCGTCTGATCAGCTCGTCCGACAATGTAAACCGCCCGGCATTCACCCTCAAGCCTCAAATTTCAGTTCTTGTCCCGCTCGGTCAGCATTTTGTAGAGATCGCGGGTCCGCAGTCCAGACAGGTCAGCCACTATCGCAGCTGCTTTTCGGGGCGGAAGCTCTTCAGCCAGTCTGAACAACAGGGCCCTGTCCTTCCCGCTCAGCACCACCGGCTCAACCGCATCAGCAACCGGACCCAGCAACAGCACCTGCTCGCCGCGCTGCTGATTGACATCTTCAGTCACCCAGGCCAGCAACTCGCCCAATGCCCCCCGACGGATCGTTTCGAAGCTCTTGCTCAGCTCCCTCGCAAGGACCGCCTCCCGTCCCTCTCCCAGGATCGCCACCGCATCCCCCAGCGTAGCCGCTATTCGATGGGGCGCCTCGTAAATGACCAGGGTACCGGACTGATGGGCAAGGGATTCCAGCCGATGCCGTCGCGCTGCCGATTTCGCAGGCAGGAAGCCTTCAAAGAAAAATCGGTCTGTCGGCAGCCCTGCACCGCTCAGTGCGGTCACTGCGGCGCAGGGACCCGGCAGGGGAAAGACACGGATACCGCTGTCCTGGGCAGAGCGGACCAGCCGAAACCCCGGATCGGATACCAGCGGCGTACCCGCATCGCTGATCAAGGCGACCGAATCACCCGATGCCATGCGCGCAAGCAACTGCTGTGTCGCGGTATCACTGCTGTGGTCATGATAGGCCCAAAGGGGCGTTTCTATGCCGTAATGCGCCAGAAGCTTCTTGCTATGCCGTGTGTCCTCTGCGGCAATCAGTGTGACAGCCGCCAGCGTTTCCAAGGCTCGATGAGTAATATCCCCAAGATTACCAATCGGCGTCGGTACAATGTACAAACCACGTTCCAAGTTGGCCACTCCCCTCTATACTCTGCCCCATGATCGCAAATCATTCCGCTGCCCGCCTCCCCATCTGGACACCTTTCTTCGTGATGGTGGTTCTGGTGTCTTTAACTGCCTGCCAAACTACTGATCAGCCGTCCCGTCCCCTCCCAACCATTTCGCTGGAGGGCGCGGGGAACGTGGCTGTGCCTGAGCCCATTCCGGCGACACCTGAACAACCACTGGACTACGCGGCAATCAATGCAGTTCGATCTCAGGTGTTCGCTGACGGGGTGGTGGCAGGCCGGGTGATGCGCGACGCTCTTCTTATCAAGGGCCTCGATTCGGCGAGCGCCGGTATCATCGATGCGGATTTGGCCTGGTATGAGGGAAAGCCGGAAGTTGCACATACCCTGCTGCGCAACACGAGACCCCCCACCCTCGATGGGCAGTTATTCGTGCTGGCACTGCGTCAGGAGCGCGCCGAGCTCGAGCGTCGCTGGCTGGACGCGGGCAAACTGGCACATCGACGCCTCATCCTCTCCAAGGATGCGCTGCTGAAGACGGCATCCGACGATTACCCGTCGGAAGCACACGCTATGGGGAACGAGATTTGGGCGGCTCTGATGCAACTCGACGAAACCCAGCTGGAACGTGCTGTGGCATCGTCAGAAAGGGCCGACTGGAGAGGGTGGCTGACCCTGGCTCAGGCCTACAGATCGGGCCGCACTACAACGTATAAC
>JAKMEU010000378.1 GCA_022425845.1 Luminiphilus sp.
GGTTCAGCCAGGGAGGCTTCCACCCCTGCAAACTGGATTGGCGGTGCGGGGCTGGTGAGCTTCCCCAAATTTTCAGTCACATAAGTTTCAAGTATGGCAAGGGCCTCTACCTGGTCATTCCCCGCCACCGTGTCCCGGGATTCGCAAGGTGCGCTCGGGATGTCCGCTGCCTCAAAAGCCGACATGATTTCTGCGACGCTCAAATGCTTCATGCCATCCCTGAGAACAGCGGAAAAGGCAGGCAGGTGCATGAAGCGACTGGCGATACTGGAAAAACGGGGGTCGCTCCTTAAATCGTCCTGCTCTATCAGCTCCAGCACGGCCTCCCAGTGGCGGTCCTGAAGAATCGACGCTGCAATGGCGCCATCGCGCGCATGGATCGTCTGGTAGCTCTCTGATATCGGGGGCATTTGCAGGACATCATCATCGTGCAGGGTTCGATGCATCATGCCGTCGGGCCACATAAAGGCGAGACAGGCGTGCAGCATGGAGATATCGATATGCTGACCTTCTCCCGTGGTATGCCGCGCCAACAGGGCCGCGGTGACAGCCTGGGCTGTGGTGTAGGCCGTGACCTTGTCACACATCAACATGCGTACAAAATCAAACTGACCCTCCCCACCCTGCAGACCCGTAATCCCCGCTATGCCCTGAATGACATGGTCATAGGCGGGCCGATCGTGAAGGGGTCCGCGGGTTCCAAACCCGGTGACCGCCACATTGATCAAGCGCGGATTGATCTCACGGAGGGTGTCACTGCCCAAACCAAGCTGCGCCATAACGCCAGGCCTGTAGTTGTTGAGCAGCACATCCGCCCTCGCGGCAAGGCGGCGAACGGCTTCCACACCCGCCTCATGCTTCAGGTTAATGGCCAGAGAGCGCTTACCACGGTTGCAGTTGTGAAACAGGGCAGAAATTCCCGCCTTCTGGCTCCCCAGCATGCGCATGGGATCTCCGATTTTCACCGGCTCCACCTTGATCACGCGTGCGCCTTGGGAGCGCAGCGTCATAGCCGCCAGAGAACAGGTCACCATGGTAGACAACTCGACGACCTCGACGCCGGCAAGGGGTTGCTGTGCGCTTGCCTTATCACCCATGGGTACGCTCTCTACCGAAATATGAAACGCAACATCACCGCATCGGAACCGGGATTGTCGCTCTGGGTGCTGCCATTGGACATGTGATCGATGGTCAGGGAAATCGCCATATCCTCGTTGATGGCAAAGCCTGCGCCGATGAGGGACCTGAATTGCAGCGCCCCCCCGAGATCCGTATCCCCAGAGTGGTACATGCCGGGCATAAAACTACCTTCGATAAAAAACCCGCCGGGGAAGGCATAGCGGCCGGCTACCCCGGCACCCGCCCAGGCATCTCCATCGGCATCGAGTCGCCCCGCGACGGCTATGTTGCCGGAGAATCCACCCGATGTAGCAAAATCCTGCCAGTGATACTCGGCCACACCACCTACCCCATGCGTATCGATATCGCTGGTTACTCCGGCCACCCATTCCGAGTGGGCGGGGGCGGTGACGAGCAAGACAAGCCATGAGCAGACGGCTGCCAATAGCGGCTTGATGCGGGTGGTGCCTTCTTTGGTCGAAACCATGAGATACCTTTAGATTTATTGTTAGTTATCCCAGAGAACCCCGTGCAGCGACCTGCAAGCTGCACACTCCAATCGGCCTGAACCTCAGTCAGTCCGCCTTCCGTTCATGCCACTTTACCGAAACCCGATACGGCCTCAAGTAGGGCAGTGATCAAATGCCTTTCCTGTTCATCGAGCTCCGGACGCCAAACATCGAACAAGAGAATGGTTCGCGGACGGTCACCCTTGTTCCAGGCCTCGTGATTCACGCTGTCGTCAAAGGCCCAGGCCTCACCCCGACGGGTCTCCCGCGTCTCTTCGCCCACCCGCAAACCACAGCCTTCGGGTACCGTGAGCGGTAGATGGCAAATCAATCGACAGTTGAGCATGCCCGTGTGCGGTTCAATGCGCGCGCCGGCATCCAGTTTCGAGAACAAAACCGAGGGCGCAAGTCCACCGATACGCGTCAGCGGCAAGCCTTCCATCAGCCGCGTTGTTTCCGGACAGCAGGCCATAATGTCCTCCTGCGGATGGCTGTCCTGCCAAAGAAAAGCCGATGTCCAGTCCTGACTGTCCAGAAGCGCTGTGTCCGCACCCTGAGGCTGATCGAGACCACTGTGGACATAGGGCGAAAAACGGTCTGCCCGGGTGGCGAGCAATGCCGTTAGCTCGGCCTCTATAAGATCGGTATGACCTTCCAGCTCCCGCATCCACGGCAGCTGTTCCTTGGGGAAATAGTTGTAGTACCCCATATCTGACATATAAAACACGTGGGGCGCCTGCGGAAATTGATGACCCTGGTCCCCACGCTCTTCACGCCCCATCAACAGGTCCAGGGATCGATTGAAGCGGGGCGAAGACTGCTCACGACGATAGCCAACCGATGCCAGATGGTCGGTCAAATGCTGTTGGAATATTTCCCCCAGCTGCTTGAGCCGCGTCTGTACCCGACCCAGGTCTGCTGCCAACTGCTGCGGCACCTCTGGCAGCGTCGCCGCGAGCCGAAGAACCAGATTGTAGTGCGCACTGGCGGCCTGAAAATCATCCTTACCCAACAGGATGTCGCCCTTGATGATCAGGGCTCGCAGATTGTGCGGCTCTGCCTTGAGCACGGCGTCGACGGCGACTTCAGCCGCGGGCACATCGGCCTCAACCAACGCGGCCAGGGCCAAACCCAGCCAGCATCGGGCGGTGGCCACGTTCGCATCCACCGCTTGCTGGAACACGGCCCGGGCCTCTGCACCGCGACCCGCCTGCAAGGCGGCAATGCCCTGCTGAAACAGCTCTGGTTCGGTCATTGCCTCACACCACTGATCGCGGCAAACACGGCACCCGCCGCCGCTCCGGCGAGACCCTGTAACGTCAGGCCAAAGGTTGATCGCACCCCAGCAAAACCGACAAGGCCCAGGGTCGCTTCCATAATCAGGTGCAGCGCTATCAGCGCGACAAAACCGGCGAGCAGGTAGGTGGGGGTCCGGGGCAGTGACAATCGACGATAGAGCTGCGCGGCCACCGGCAGGGCAATCAGGAGTGACAGCGCAACCAGTGGCAGGTAAGAGCCTACCAACCCCAGCCAGTCAAACATGACGGCACCGGCGACATCCCCCAGTGACACGGGCATTCCCATATCGGCTAACCCGGCCATGATGACGAACGTCGACAGCGCGCTACCGATTATGTAGGCAACCAGTGTGGCGGGGAAATAGGCGGCTACGGCACGCAAGGGCTCACTCCTAATCAAGCACAGTGCATTTTGGCACTGCGAAGGGGTTATAGTGCCCACCTGGGCAACTGTATACACTCCAAAGGACGCACCATGCCTTTCAATTCGCGCTTCGTCAAAACCCTTCTCTCCTGTTTGGCCTTCACGGCAACAGTGTCTGTTGGCGCCACAGAGTATGAAGTCACCACCGTCGCCACCGGCTTGGATAAGCCGTGGTCCGTCGCGCAGCTTCCCGACGACGCTGGATTTCTGGTGACAGAGAAATCGGGACAACTGCTGCACCTGACTGAGCAGGGCGTGACGACCGTTATCTCGGGAGTACCGGCGGTGTATTACAAAAGCCAGGGCGGGCTGCTGGACGTGCTGCTTGATCCCGACTTTGCGACCAACCAAACCCTCTATCTGTCGTTTGCGGGGGGCGATGCCGAGGCAAACCGCACGACC
This sequence comes from Luminiphilus sp., assembly GCA_022425845.1. Lineage (GTDB taxonomy): Bacteria > Pseudomonadota > Gammaproteobacteria > Pseudomonadales > Halieaceae > Luminiphilus. Next base: position 3,753 of record JAKMEU010000378.1, read on the forward strand.
GTGGTTCGGGCTCGACTTGAGGGCGACACACTGGCCGACCTCGAAACGCTTCTTGAGGTGCGGCCCGATAAGAAAAAAGCGGCACATTACGGCGGTAAACTCGCATTCCTTGCCGATGGCTCCCTCCTTATCAGCGTCGGTGAAGGTTTCGAATACCGGGAGCAGGCGCAGAGCCTGGACAGTGAGATGGGTAAGCTGTTGCGCATTGCCAGCGACGGTACGACGCTACCCGACAACCCGTTCCCCAGCGCGGCACCCCGGGTTTACAGCTATGGCCACAGGAATCCACAGGGCCTCGCCGTTGACCCTGTGGACGGCACGATCTGGATGACCGAACACGGACCCAAAGGCGGTGACGAGCTCAACAAAATCGTCCCGGGCACCAATTACGGATGGCCCGCGATTACCTACGGGGTCGATTACTCCGGCGCCATTATTTCGCCTTATACCGAGGCCGAGGGCATGGCGCAGCCCGTCAAGTACTGGGTACCGAGCATTGCCACTTCGGGCCTGGCAATTTATCGCGGCGAGGGTTTTACCGACTGGCAGGGCTCCCTGCTAATTGGCGCTCTGGTGGATAAGAAACTTTACCGACTCGAACCTGCAGGTGATGGATTCAACCAGAGCGAGCCCTTCCCCGAGGTCAGTGGCCGAGTACGTGACGTGCGCGTCCTCTCCGATGGCAGTATCGCTGCCCTAACCGACGGCGGTGATTTTTTACGTATTGCGCCCAAGCCATCCGAATAACGCGTCCAATGACAGCCTGGCAGTGTAACCGTGCTGCGCGGGCGGATGCCGTCGTAACAACAGCCCATTAAGTCGTTCTCTGGAGTTCCCTATGATCGAGCAAACACTGACGCTCCCCTGTGGCGTGGTCCTGGAAAATCGTCTATGCAAGGCGGCGATGACCGAGGGCCTTGCGGGCGCTGATGGCATACCCGGCGCCGCCCTTAACCGGTTGTACGGCCTGTGGAGTGATGGGGGGGCAGGTCTCCTGTTATCCGGGAACGTCCAGATCGATCGAGACCACCTCGAGCGCCCCGGAAATGTCATTGTCGATCGCGAGCCCGATGCCGCCACGATGACAGCTCTTCAGCAATGGGCTGCTGCGGGCACACGCGCCGGCAACCACTTTTGGGCCCAGATCAGCCATGCCGGGCGCCAGTGCCAGAAGATTATCAACCCGACACCAAAAGCGCCCTCAGCGGTGAAGCTGGGGCTGCCGGGAGGCCAATTTGGCGAGCCCGTTCCCATGACAGACGCCGACATTGAAGCGGTCATTACGGGATTTGCGCGCTGCGCGAGGGTGCTCAAAGAGGCCGGTTTCACGGGCGTGCAGTTACACAGTGCTCACGGCTACCTGCTGTCGCAGTTTCTCAGCCCCCGCAGCAACCAGCGGTCGGACCGCTGGGGCGGCAGCCTGGAAAATCGCGCCCGCATCCTTCTTGAGTCTGTTGCCGCAGTCCGCGAAGCCGTGGGACCCGCCTTCCCCATCGGCGTCAAACTTAACAGCGCTGATTTTCAGCGCGGCGGTTTCGATTTTACCGAAAGCCTGCAGGTAGCCAAGTGGTTACAGGCCGCCGGTGTTGACCTGCTGGAAATTTCTGGCGGCACCTACGAACAGCCCAGGCTTCTTAATGTGGAGGGCATTGAGCCCGTGGAAGACCAGGCGATCGCTCAGTCAACGCGGGCCCGAGAAGCCTATTTCGTCGACTTTGCCCAGGCCATGAGGCAAGAACTCAGCATGCCTTTGATGGTCACGGGGGGGCTGCGTCGACGCGCCGCGATGGAAAGCGCACTTGGAAGTGGTGCAGCCGACGTCGTGGGCATCGGCAGG
>JAKMEU010000379.1 GCA_022425845.1 Luminiphilus sp.
GCCCTAAGTCGCGCCTGCCTGTCGCCCTCGCTCAAGACACCCCCCCAACCCAATATTCCAGAATGTCATCTTCAAACTCCCGGGTTTCGGCTTAGCGACAGACACTGCCCAAACAGCAATAACGACAGCCCTGGGGCATCGGGTCTATCGCTGCCTCGCCCTGCGCGTAGTCTTCCGCGAGGGCGTCAAGTCGTGTCCGCCATCGCCCTCGCAAATCCTCCCAACTGGCGGGAAGATCCACCTCGTAGCCCCGGGTCTGCATTTCCAGCGACACGTCTTTCTGCGCGAGGCCCAGATCCTCACCCAGGAAGACGTAGGCAACCCCATCTTGGTGAGCCCGCCCATAAGCCAGGCCGGCCACTCTCTCTTCGAGCAACGCATAGAGCGGTAGCTGGGGTTCAACAGGACGCTCCCCCAGCCAACTGGCACGCTTAACCGCGCCGGTTTTGTAGTCAATAACTAAATGCCGGCCGTCGGGGAGCCGATCGATTCGATCGGGACGGAGCGTGAGGGTCAGAGGTCCAACTTTCAGTTGATGACTGTCTTCCTGTTCAATGACAGTAAAGGCACCCTCACGGGTCGACTCCAGTTCGAGCCAGTCCGTCAAAAGGACAGTCACTCGCTCCGCTTCGAGGTCAAGACAGGCACTCCCCACTCGCTTACGGACACTTCGCTGACGTCTTCTAGCGCGACTCTCCAGTTGCCCAACCGCATCCTCAACGGCTGTTCGCACCAGAACCTCGCATTGGGCAGTATCCATCGCCTGCAGGGCCGCGCTGTCACCGAGCTGGTTCCAGAGGTATCCGAGGGCGTCATGTACCACCGTCCCCCGCTCTGCCGCCGTCAAGCCAAACGCTGTTGGAGCCACAGCCTCCGGGCCAATCCGATGAACGATCCAGGCTCGGAAAGGGCAGTTGGACTGATGGGTTATAACGGCGGCCCCTCCGCCAAACCGAATGGCCTCACCGTCAGTGGCGACGCGCCCCTCATGAACCGACTCCAAATGGCTGGCTGCAGGCCAATGTTCTGGAATGGGCTGCTTGGAAGAAGGGCTGTCAGCGGCAGCGGTTTCAATTAAAGGGCTGGGCAATACATCGACCCCATCCTGCTCTAGCACGCAACTGAGCAACACCGAGGCGTGGGTCTGCCGCAAACTGTTAAGCAACTGTTTCGCGCGCAGGTCCAACGCAGCCGGATCCCCGTCGGGCATCCCCAGGTCGCGTTGTAAACGGAGGGGCAGAAATGGCTGGATACGGACCGGTGCCGGCAAAGCGTCGGACTGAACCGAACAAATCCATACTGCGTCGAATCGCAGACCGACAACCTCCTGCGGCCCCAGTACCTGAACTGCAGTGTCCGGTGTTTTCGGTTGGAATATACGGTCCTTGAGAACGGACTCCCACAGCGAGATAAATGCTGAGAATGATACTGAGCCCGCAACAAGATCGAGGCGCATCACATCATCAAATGTCGATTCCAGGCGCTCGAACTGTTGGTATTCCAGAGAATCCATTGGTCGGGCACCGGGCCAGCCCCAAAGCTGCAACTGCTGGCGGACGACCGTAAGCCAATCAGAAGGCGAGCATCGTTGCCGGGTATCGCGGTTCGATAAAAGCGCATCCAGAACCCGGCCGAAATGGGATTCCGGTGCGTGGGTCTTTACGAGGTGGCCAACATCATGCCGGTCCAGGGTATCGGACATCATCTCGGTCAGCGCATGGCGCAATCGGAGGACGGCCGGCCCATCGGTGTCATCATCTCCACTCAGGAAAGGCGACCGAAGCAGCGCAAGTATCTCGCTTCGTGACAATGGTGCGGACGCCTCGGGTACCGACAGCCGAAGTGCCAACAGGGCATCACGAAACAGCGGCGTGTCCGCCAGCGGCATTCCGGTAGAAAAGTTAACGGGTAACGCGGCATAACGCGCCCCCAGACAGTCAAATTGCTGTCGCAAAAAGTAGTCCAGCTGCTGCCGATCGCGCTGGAAATCGAGCAACACGATCGCTGTACTTCCCTGATCCCTGCGATGCCGATCCGCGGCCCAGGCCGCCACCCTGGAAAGCTCCTCCCTGCGATTGTCAAAGCACGTCGCGGTAACCGGCGTGAAGCCCTCCGATGTGGCCGCCTGAGGCGCTTCGACATCAGCCACGTGGCACAACACCCGTCGGGTCAGCGCTGGCAAGTCAAGCACATGGCACAGAACCACAGGGGATTTTTTGTCCACGGGCAACTCAAGAAGGGCCCGGTACACATCAGCCCGGGTATAGCAGGCAAGTTGCTCGAGCTCCTTATCAAACGCCTGACACCAGCGGCCAAACGCGGCGCAATCAACCTCAAAACCAAAATAAGACCGCTGCGCAGCGTCTCGGGAATTTCCGCCGCTCATCAACCACTGCTGTCGTGCCCTGGCGGCCTGCTCTGCAGCCCCTGATACCTGTATCAGTGTGAAGCTACCCTGGGACTTCAGGTCTGAGGCAATAATTTGCTGCCATAACAGCCGCTCGCCCACTCGGTCCAGCAGACGATATGGAGGAAGTGAGCCCACCTCCACCTGCTCTCGCCAGAGTGACTCCAGCCAACCGTCAATGGTAAAGACCGGGGGCGGGCATTCGGCAGGCATGCCGGCCTCCATGCGCTCATTGATCACGGCATCGACGAGTGCACGGGCCAGTCGCCGACCCGGAGTAAGCAAAACATATCCGGAGGCAAGGTAGTCCCGAAAAGGCGTCAAATCCACCAGCGCCCTCATGGCGCTATTCCATGGTCTTGGCAAATGAGCACATGACGCTGTGCCGCCATGCGGTTAGAATCCGCCGCGCACTGGTGCAGGTTTGATGACATATCGGTGTACACATTTTCCATTACAGCCTTCAGGGAAAGTAGCATGTCTCACCCCCACGTCCACAACGTTAATGTCGCTGCGCAGAAAATTCTGGTGTCACCTGCCGCTTTACGCGACACAGTAGGCGTCAGCGACGAACTTCACGACCAGGTCGCGTCGACACGACAGGCGATTGAGGACATCCTTGATCGCGCGGATCATCGGCTGATGGTCGTGGTAGGTCCCTGTTCCATCCACGATGTGGATGCCGCCATGGAATACGCCCGAAAACTCAAGGCCGTCGCCGACAAGGTCAGTGACACGCTCATGATCATCATGCGGGTCTATTTCGAAAAACCACGGACAACCGTCGGCTGGAAGGGCCTGATCAACGATCCCCACCTCGATGACTCCTTTGATATTGAGGCAGGGCTCACCATAGGGCGCACGCTGTTGCGGGATATTCTTGAATTGGGTCTACCCACGGCGACCGAGGCACTGGATCCGATTACGCCACAGTATCTTCAGGATCTCATCAGTTGGTCCGCCATTGGAGCGCGAACCACCGAGTCCCAAACCCATCGGGAGATGGCCAGTGGACTGTCCTCAGCGGTGGGATTCAAAAATGGAACCGATGGCGGTCTTGACGTGGCGATTAACGCCATGCGTTCCGTTTGCAATCCGCATCGGTTTCTGGGCATCAACAGCGAGGGTAAGGTGTCCGTCTTCGAAACCCGGGGTAACCGGTATGGCCACGTGGTTCTGCGCGGTGGCTCAAGCGGCCCCAATTATGACAGTGTTCACATCGCCCTTTGCGAGCAGGCGTTGGAGAATGCCGCGCTACCCCGCAATATTATGGTGGATTGCAGCCACGCCAACACCGACAAGCAACCACAGCTTCAACCGCTTGTGGCTGACAATGTGGCGAACCAAATCATCGAAGGCAACCAGTCCATTGTGGGTTTGATGCTGGAAAGCAATCTCAAGGCAGGCAATCAGAAAATACCCGAGGACCTCTCTGCCCTGGAGTACGGGGTCTCTGTCACCGATGCCTGCATTGACTGGCCCACCACCGAAGCACTGCTTCTGGAAATGGCAGACAAACTAAGAACCGTGCTACCCGCGCGTCACACTGGCGGGTAAACCCCTAGTAATAGGCCTGACTCCGGTCGGAGTGATCTGTCGCGTCCTTGACGCCAGCCAACTCGGGAACCTGTTCAAGAAGGGTTTTTTCAACACCATCCTTCAAGGTCATGCTCACCGCACTGCAGCCCTGGCACCCGCCTCCAAACTGCAGGATTGCGTAGGCCTCCTCAGTTACTTCTACCAGCGAGACTTCTCCCCCGTGGGCCGCGAGGGATGGGTTCACCTCGTTGTACAGCACGTAGTTGATCCTGTCCTCTACGGGGCTGTCAGCGTCGACACGTGGCATCTTGGCATTGGGCGCTTTAATCGTCAGCTGACCGCCGAACTTGTCTTTGTTGTAATACACCATGGCGTCTTCGAGGAAAGGCACGCTGCGCCCCTGCAAGAAGGCTCTGAAATGACCGAAATC
>JAKMEU010000027.1 GCA_022425845.1 Luminiphilus sp.
GTTGGAGAGCCGCAGCATGCGCCCCCCGAAAGCGTCATCGAAGGCTTGGAGCAAGCCCTTACTCAGATCAATCGCTACCCCAAGACCCAGGGCTCAGCGCAGCTCAGAAGCACCATCGCGCGCTGGCTCGAGGCAAGGTTCGCATTGCCAGGCATTGATTCAGAACGCCAGGTGCTTCCCGTCAATGGAACGCGTGAAGCGCTCTTTGCCATAGCTCAGGTCGTCGTCACACCCGGTCGTGATGGTGCGGTCATCAGCCCCAATCCCTTCTACCAGATCTATGAAGGCGCCGCGCTGCTGGCTGGGAGCCGACCCAAATTCGTGCCCGCGCAAGCCGAATCCGGATTTTTGCCCGACTTCTCCGCCCTCACCGAACAGGACTGGCAGAACGTCGAACTTCTGTACCTTTGCAATCCCGGCAACCCATCGGGTGCACTGATTCCCAAAACCCAACTGATCGACCTCATTCGTCTGGCCCAGCAGCACAACTTCATAATTGCCTGCGACGAGTGCTACAGCGAAATATATCCCGATGAGACGACGCCACCCGCGGGCTTGCTAGCTGCCGCAGCCGCCATGGGAAACAGCGATTACAAGCAATGCCTGGTCTTTCATAGCCTGTCCAAGCGCTCCAACCTGGCGGGTCTGCGATCCGGGTTTGTGGCCGGGGACGCTGACCTCATCGCGAAGTTTGTTCGTTATCGAACTTACCATGGCTGTGCGATGCCACCCCACCACCAGGCAGCGAGTGCCATCGCATGGAGCGACGAAGACCACGTTGCCAGAAATCGCTCACTTTACCGAGCGAAGTTCGAGGCAGTGGTGCCGATACTGTCATCCGTGCTGCCCGTCTGCATGCCCCAGGCGGGCTTCTATCTTTGGCCCCGGACACCCATTGAGGACACTGAGTTCGCTCGTGAGCTTGCGAGACGCTGCAATGTAAGCGTTCTGCCGGGCCAATTCCTTGGCCGGGCCGTGGATGGCTTCAATCCCGGGGCGCATCATGTCCGTATCGCACTGGTCGCGGAAAAAGCTGTCTGCGTGGAGGCCGCTGAACGCATGGTCCATTCACTGCAACAGGGGTGGTAAAGCCGATGTCTACAACACCGGATGTGCAAAAAAATCTCAGTAAGCAGGAGCGTGTCGCCTATATTGACCGGCGCCTCGGTGAACTCTATCCCGATACCCCCGTCCCCCTCGACCATGCGGACCCATACACGCTCTTGGTTGCGGTGCTATTGAGCGCCCAATGCACCGATGAGCGGGTCAATCAGGTAACACCCGAGCTGTTCGCCAGAGCGGCCACACCCTCGACCATGGCAGAGCTCAGCGTTGCCACGATACGGGGCATCATCCGGCCCTGTGGGCTGTCACCACAGAAGGCTAAAGCCATCAAACGCCTCAGCGAACTGCTTCTGGCAGACCATGACGGCGTCGTTCCCGTCAGCTTCGACGCACTGGAGGCGCTGCCCGGTGTCGGACACAAGACAGCGAGTGTCGTTATGGCGCAGGCTTTCGGGGTCCCCACGTTCCCGGTCGACACGCATATTCACCGACTGGCACAGCGTTGGGGGCTTACCCGGGGCCGCAACGTTACCGAAACCGAACGCGATCTGAAGAAGGTGTTTGCTGAGGGTCGCTGGAACGACCTCCACCTACAGATTATTTTTTATGGCCGCGAGCACTGCACAGCCCGGGGGTGCGATGGACGGATCTGCGAAATCTGCAGGACGTGCTACCCACTCCGAAAGCACGCCAAAATCACCCGAAAGCCCTGATTCTGCTAGGCTTACCCTGAACCAAGGAGCCCACATGAAAGCGGTCCTGTACGGCATCCCCAACTGCGACTCCATAAAAAAAGCCCGGCGATGGCTTGAGAGCCGGGCTGTAGACTACGAGTTTGTCGATTTTCGCAAAGCAGCGCCGTCACCTGAACTCATAGGGGGCTGGATCGCCGCAGTGGGGGAAAAGGCCCTGGTCAACAGACGCAGTACCACCTGGAAAAACCTGTCAGCATCAGATCAGGAAGCCGTCGAGTTAAAGAAGGCCCTGCCGGTGCTGGCGAAGAATCCCACGCTCATTAAACGTCCCGTGCTGGAATACCGCGGTGAGACCGTGGTGGGGTTTGATGCAACAGACTACGAACTTCGGTTCAAGTCGTGAAAAAATAGGGTCAAACAGGAGAATACAATGACTGCAGTGCATGGCTTTGGCCTCGGTATCGCCACCCACAATTCAGCGGGAGACACCCTTGAGGTTTACTACCCCCAGCCCCTCAGTGATATTCAGGGAGAGCTGGCTGAGGTCATTAACGGGGTGTCCGGCACACTTGATGCTGCCCAGCTCAATGAGTTGGAGGCGGCCTTGACGGCTGGAGGAGCGGCGGACCAGGCGGCACTGGCAAACCAACTCAAGGAGTGCAGTGGCAGCGTAGTCGCGACCGTGTTGGATGATAATGTCGCCCCCTCCACGGTCGAGGACGCCTACCTCAAGTTGCATCTGTTATCTCACCGGCTGGTGCGCCCTCACGGCACCGATCTGGACGGGCTGTTTGGACTGCTGCCCACTATCGCCTGGACAGATCAGGGGGCCGTATGCCTCAACGATCTGCAACAGCGACAACTGGATGCACGCCTCAGGGGCTCGGTGCTGGAAGTGGCGAGCGTCGACAAGTTCCCCAAGATGACGAATTACGTCGTTCCCAGCGGCGTTCGGATCGCACACACAGCCCGGGTGCGCCTGGGTGCCTACCTGGGAGAAGGCACCACCGTTATGCATGAGGGCTTTATCAATTTTAACGCGGGCACTGAAGGCCCCGGAATGATTGAAGGACGGATCTCTGCGGGTGTCTGGATCGGAGGGGGCTCTGATCTGGGAGGCGGCTGCTCTACCATGGGAACCCTGTCGGGAGGTGGCAATATCATCATCTCGGTGGGGCGCGAGTGCTTGATCGGTGCCAACGCCGGACTCGGTATTCCTCTGGGCGATCGCTGTACCATTGAAGCTGGGCTGTTTATCACCGCCGGAACCAAGGTGACCGTACTCGACGGCGCGCGTAAGCCTGTTGAAACCGTCTCAGCCCGGGATCTCGCTGATAAGTCCGACCTGCTGTTTCGACGCAACAGCACCACGGGGACCGTGGAATGTCTAACCAACCGGTCAGCTATCGAACTCAATGAGAGCCTGCATGCCAACAACTGAATATGGTGAGGCGGCCATTGCTCTAACACGGGAACTCATCGAGAGGGCCTCGATTACCCCCAGCGATGCGGGTTGCCAGGCCGTCATGACGCAACGCCTCTCGCGTCTTGGCTTCAACTGCGAGGCCCTGCGTTTTGGTGAAGTCGACAATCTTTGGGCCACCCGGGGATCATCAAACCCCACCTTGGTATTCGCCGGGCACACCGACGTTGTTCCTCCCGGGCCCGAGGACCTTTGGTCCAACCCACCCTTTGAAGCGACCGCCATTGACGGCGTGCTTTACGGCCGCGGCGCCGCAGATATGAAAGCCAGCCTTGCAGCCATGATCGTGGCAACTGAAGCCTTCACAGCACAGAACCCCGATCATGCGGGTCGGATCGGTTTCCTCATAACGTCCGACGAAGAAGGTCCCGCTGTCGACGGCACGACCCGGGTGGTTGACAGTTTACTTGCCCGGGGAGAGCACCTGAACTGGTGTGTCGTGGGGGAGCCCTCCAGCAGCGCCGTGCTGGGTGACGTGATCAAGAATGGACGACGGGGCTCCATTAATGGCGTGCTGACGATTCGGGGTCAGCAGGGTCACATCGCCTATCCCCATCTGGCGGACAACCCGATCCACAAGGCTTTCCGAGTCCTCGAAGCATTGGCCTCGGAACCGTGGGATGAGGGCAACGATTTTTTTGAACCCACGCGCCTGCAGTTTGGCAACATCAATGCAGGCACGGGGGCCACCAATGTGATCCCGGGTCAACTGACCGCCCAATTCAACGTGCGCTTCTCAACGGAAACCAGCGATGTTGCTATTCGTCGGCGCTGTGAGGAAATCATTACTAAGTATCTCAGCGACTTCGAGATCGAGTGGCAGGTCAGCGGACAGCCTTTTCTAACCGAACCAGGAGCGCTGGTGGAGGCTGCCTCAGCGAGCATCGAAGCGGTGACAGGGCAGCGCCCCAGCCTGTCAACGGGCGGGGGGACTTCCGACGGTCGATTCATTGCCCGAACCGGTGCCCAAATCGTTGAGCTCGGGCCCGTCAACGCGTCGATTCACCAACTCAATGAGCATATCTTAGTGGCCGATATTCCGAGGCTCACCGCCATTTACCATGGCATCCTGGTGCGCCTGCTCAGACGCTAGAGAGCTGTACCCTCAGGGGCCCCTCGGTACCGCCATGGCGCAATGTTGTGCCCACCCAGGCAGTCCAAAAGGCGTTGACACTGACCATGAGGGGTGAGCTGTGCTGGGGCAGCTCAATCGCAAGATCCAGGCCCTGACCTCCAGCAAGACCCGCCAGGGCATCAACCACCACCCAGGGCGATCGTATGAAGGTATGGATCATCAGCACTTCACGATCCGGGTCGGCCGGATCAAGCTCGACGTCAGCGGCAAACCGTATGGCAGCCCTGGCCAGGACCGGACATTGTCGCAGGCGATCACAGGTCTGACCTTCACTGATGGTCCCGTTGACAAACTGTTCCAAGACCACGACTCCCTGTGAGTCGTAGCCGGTCAGGTAAAATCCAGCCACACAGTTCTCCTAGCGAACGTAAACATCGAAGCGGACCGCTTTGCCCGCAATCGTATGGGAGGGTTTGCGTTGGTCAATCGGCGGACCCTTGGCCGCTCGTTTTACCACGACGCGTTTGGCCGATTGCGCCATGGCCCAGTCGAATAATGCCCCATCCTGATTTTCAGCAGGTTCGTGCAGCGCCTGCAGGACACTCAAATCCTTCTTCACTGCTGCGGTACCCCGGCGCGCCACAAACATGGGGTCAAGATATATCACGGACCCGCTCGGAACCTGCAACGAGCGG
>JAKMEU010000273.1 GCA_022425845.1 Luminiphilus sp.
GGCGTGGGCGATAGAGCCGCGTATGTCTTGCGAGGCTAATCGTCGATCGAAGGCCTCTGAGGCCGTGAACCGTTGCACAAAGGCATCGGTGGGTTCTGCGAAGCGTCCGCCCCATAGTTTACTGGTCGTGGCTTCGGTTTTTTTGGATTGACTCATGTTCAGTCCTGAAATGCGGCCCCGTTTTAGTCGGGGTAGGGGGCTTATCGGCGAACCCGAGTATACCATTGTGGCGCTATGGATCAGCGCTAGCCGTGGTAAGCTGGGACCTTAGAAAAAGGAGTATCTCGTGTCTAAGCTCGTTATTGCCACCCGGGAGAGCCCCCTGGCCCTCTGGCAAGCCAACTATGTGGCCGACCGCCTGCGCCAACTTCACCCCGATCTCACCGTGGAACTGCTCGGCATGACCTCACGCGGCGATCAACTCCTGGATAAGCCGCTTTACAAAGTGGGCGGCAAGGGCCTGTTCGTCAAGGAACTTGAGACGGCTTTGTTGGATGGCCGGGCAGACATTGCCGTGCACTCCATGAAAGATGTACCCATGACATTGCCTCCGGGGCTGACCCTTGGGGTGATATGCGAGCGTGAGGATCCGCGCGATGCGCTGGTGGGCGTTTCGTCGCTGTCAGGCCTTGCCGAGGGTGCCCGCCTGGGAACCTCGAGCTTGCGCAGGGCGTGCCAGATTCGGCGACTGCGCCCGGACCTTGATATTGGTTTTCTGCGCGGAAACGTCAATACCCGACTGGCCAAGCTGGACGGGGGTGAGTTTGACGCCATTATCCTGGCGACAGCCGGGCTGGTCCGTCTGGGCTTCGAAGCGCGAATCGGTGCGCGCATTGAACCGGAAGTCTCCCTGCCCGCGGGCGGGCAGGGCGCTGTGGGGATCGAATACCGCACCGACGACGATCGCGCGGCTTCGCTGCTCGCTCCCCTGAACCACACCACCACCGCGAATTGTGTCGTTGCTGAACGTGCCGTGGTCCGGGTGTTGGACGGCGGCTGCGATGTCCCAATTGCCAGCTATGCGGTGGCCGAAGGGGAGTCGTTCTGGTTGCGCGCACTGGTGGGAAGTGTCGACGGCCACACTCTGTTGGAAACCGAGGCGCGGGGCTCTGACCCCGAGATACTGGGAACGCAGGTCGCCCAAACTCTTCTGAACAATGGAGCTGCTGCGTTGCTGGAGGCGGTTCGCGGGTGACGCTTACGGCAGTCTTGACCCGACCCGGCGGTGCCGTTGAATCACTGCGGGGTGCGCTGGAGCAGCGGGGCATCGACAGTATTGTCCAGCCGCTGGTCGATATTGTTTCAATCCCTGTTGAGGACCGCGAGCTGATCACCTTGATGCCGGGTGACATCTGTATCTTCATCAGTGTGAATGCTGTGGAGCAGGGTCTTGCCAATCTGGCACCGCAGATCAAAGAACTGGGCTGCCTCGTTCTTGCCGTGGGTAATGCCACCGCGCGCGCGGTCGCCGCGGCAGGTTTCGATGTCAGTGTGCCATCACGGGCTGACTCGGAGGGTTTGCTGGCCCTTGATGCCCTGCACGATGTCACAGACAGGCAGGTCGTTATTGTTAAGGGCGAAGGTGGCCGCGGGCTGCTCGCTGAAGCACTCAAAGAGCGGGGTGCGCAGGTTATCAGCTACGTCTGTTATCGGCGAGAGGCGGGCAGCGTTGATCCGGGGCAATTTTGCTGGCAACTCTGCGAACGCGACCGGCTGGTTTTTCAGGCGAGCTCGGGTGAGCTGCTCGAACAGCTCACTCAGGTATTGGGTCAAGGCGGACAGCCCAATTTACTCGACAGTCCGGTGGTTGTGCCCTCGGAGCGTGTTGCAGAAATTGCGCGCGGTTTGGGTTGGAGTACTGTCATTACGGCAGCGGGAGCCGGCGATGAGGCCTTTCTTGCGGCGCTTGACGGCCTGCCTCCCGAAGAGAGCGATGCAGCGGCCGCGTTGCCGAAGGAGGAGAGTGATATGACGGTCGAAGCGCCTACTACCGAGGCGGTGTCAGCTGAGGATGTAGCCCCTGAGGTGCAATCGACCGCGCCGGTGATGGCAGCTGCAGCGGTACCCGCAGTCACGGGGAGCGCGCGGGTTCGTGGTGCTGATCGCCTTGCTCGGTTATTGATCCTGCTCTTTCTTCTCGCAGTGGCGGCGGGTGCCTACATGGGCTGGCGGTATGGCTGGCCAGAATATCAGGGCGCGACCGAGCAATTGACGGCACTGGAAGCGCGACTCAAGGCTCTGGAGGCTGCGCCCGATCAGTTACAGGGTGCGGTGGAAGACACGCTAAATGCGCAAATGGCCGAGGCCGAGGCGCGTGGCGCCGCTGCGCTTCGAGCGGCTGCGGCGCGTCAGAACCAGCTGCTGTCTGAACAGGAAAGTATGACGCTTGCCCTGCAGGAACGTGTGGAACGGCTGGATATCCGTATGGCCCGACTGACAGCCACCGACCGCAGGGCCTGGTTGGCCAATGAAGCAGCCTTTCTGGTGCGTCTATCGGCCCAGCGCCTGTTGACGTCCCGGGATATCGGCGCAGCGGAAGCGCTTCTGAGCAATGCGGATGCGTTGCTGGGTGAAGTGGATGATCCGCGCTTTGATGTGGCACGACGGTCCCTGGCCAAGGATCTGGCCGCACTGGCAGCGGCGCCGCGGGTTGATTCTGTCGGGTTATACGCGCGTTTTGCCGCGCTTATCGACCAGTCAGCGCGGTTGCAGGTCGCCGCACCCAAAACCCCCGCGCCGGCGAATGAGACAGCCGGTGATGGAATCTGGGAGCGAGCGGGTGCGGGATGGCAAGCGGCCATGGCCAAGCTGTCCAGTTATCTTGTGATTCACAGCCGCAGTGACGATATGGCCGGATTGTTGACCCCGGACTGGGAGAATCTTGTGCGGCAGAACCTGCGCATGTCGCTGGAGCAGGCCCAGATCGCCGCGTTATCAGGCAACCAGGTGTTGTTTGGCCGCGCGGTCGACAGGGCGCGGGAGTCGGTAGCGCTCTTTGCCGACAATGACCCCGATCGGGTGGCGGCAATGGTGTCTGAGCTGGACGGACTGGCTGGGTTGGATGTCGCCCCCGAAGTCCCCGATTTGCTCGCCTCCAGGGCGGCACTTGCCGATGCCATCAGGGCGATTGATGGGGAAGTGGCCGCGTCGGACGCTGTAGACCCGTCGGTGGTTGACTGACAATGCGGCGGCTGGTCATTTTACTGGTGCTGGGGTTGCTCCTGGGAGCGGCCCTCGTGAACCAGATGGAGCAGGGCGCGGGCTATGTCTACATCAGTCTCGGTGACGTCGTTATCGAAACCAGTGTCTGGTTTGCGGTGCTGGCTTGGCTTCTGGCCTGGGGATTGCTGGTTCTGGTGCTGGCTGCGTTGCGCAGGATTCTGGGAACCCATCGCGTGGTCAGTGGTTGGTTGGGTCAGCGCAAAAGCCGCAACGCGACGGCCCTGACCAATCGCGGGCTGATCAATTTTATCGAGGGCAATTGGGCCAATGCACGCAAGCAGTTACTGCGCTCGGCCCGGTACAGTGAGGCGCCCCTCCTGAATCACCTCATTGCAGCCAGGGCGAGCTTCCGGATGGGCGATGTCGAGGAGGCAAAGCGACAGCTGGGGGAAGCCGAAAGTGTTGAGGCCGAGGCGGGTATAGCCGTTGAGTTAACCCAGGCGGAGCTTCAGCTGTCGGCCGGCAATTACGAACAGGCGCTGGCAACATTGGTGCGTGCCCGGGGTAATGCAGCCAAACATCCCCATGTTCTGTCGTTGCTGGCGCGTGCCCACCGGCAACTGGGCGATTGGGATGCCCTGCGGCCACTGCTGCCGGAGTTACACAAATACGGGTTGCTGGAGGACGCCGGGCTGCGTGGTCTGGAAGGGGAGCTGTGGCAGGCGCTGCTGCAGTCAGTGGCCAGCAAGCCGGGCGCTTCGGTGTCCGATCTCGAGACGCTGTGGCGGGGTATACCCCTGGCGCAGCGTGATCAGCTGTCCCTGCGCGTTATCTATCTCCGGATGCTGATCGATCTGGGGGGGCACAGTGAGGCAGAAAAACAGATCATCGCCTGGCTAAACAAAGATTGGCAGGTTGAGCTTCTGGGCTTTTTGGGGCGCTCATCACCGGACAACCCCCGCAAGCTGCTGAAAAAAGTTAAGAAGTGGTTGGAGGCCAACGCACAGGACGGCCCGCTGCTGCTCGCCGCCGCACGCGTGGCGCTCTATGCAGAGGAGTGGGACGCCGCCGGGCAATGGCTGGAAGCTGCCTATCAGCGTGGTGCAACGGCGGAGATCTGCTGCGAGCTCGCGCGCTTCTGTGCGGCCAGGGGCGATCAGCCCCGAGCTGACCAACTGCTTGCTGAGGCGGCAGCCCTGTGTGTCGGACCGCTTCCCGATGTGCCGCTGCCTGAGGCTAAAGCGGCCCAATAAAGCACCCGCCCCGGGGTTTTCAGCGACCTGGCAGGTCGATGTTGAGTGTTTCCCACAGCGCGTCAATGCGTGCTTTCACCGCGTCGTCCATGGCGATGGCTTTACCCCATTCGCGGTCTGTCTCGCCCGGCCATTTGTTGGTGGCATCCATACCCACCTTGGATCCCAGTCCGGGTACCGGCGAGGCGAAGTCCAGATAATCGATGGGCGTATTGTCGACGAAAACACAATCCCTGCGTGGATCCATGCGCGTCGTCATTGCCCACACGACGTCTTCCCATGACCGGGCATTCACATCGTCGTCGGTAACGATAATGAACTTGGTATACATGAACTGCCTCAGAAATGACCAGATTCCCAGCATGACGCGCTTGGCGTGTCCCGGGTATTCCTTTCGTATGGTCACCACCGCCATGCGGTAGGAGCAGCCCTCCGGGGGCAGGTAGAAATCGACGATCTCGGGGAATTGCTTGCGCAAAAGGGGAACGAATACTTCATTCAGCGCTACGCCAAGGACGGCGGGCTCGTCGGGGGGGCGACCCGTGTAGGTACTGTGGTAGATCGGATCTTTGCGCGTCGTCATCCGTTCAACGGTAAACACCGGGAAGCGCTCGACTTCGTTGTAGTAGCCGGTGTGATCACCGAAGGGCCCCTCGTCGGCCTCTTCGTTCGGGTCAATATAGCCTTCCAGTATGATCTCGGCGTGGGCGGGGACGCGCAGGTCGTTGGCTCGACACCGCTCGCTGATACATTCTGCAAGCTCGGTCTTGCTACCCCGGAGGAGGCCCGCAAAGGCGTATTCGGACAGTGCGTCGGGAACCGGGGTGACTGCACCCAGGGTTGTTGCCGGATCGGCACCCAGCGCGATGGCTACCGGATAGGGCTCACCGGGATATTTAAGCGTCCAGTCCCTGAAATCGAGGGCGCCACCCCGATGAGAAAGCCAGCGCATAATCAGCTTGCGCGGCCCCAGCTGCTGCATACGATAAATACCGAGGTTCATGCGGGGTTTTTCTGGACCCCGGGTGATCACCAGAGGCCAGGTGACCAGCGGTCCCACGTCTCCGGGCCAGCAGGTTTGCACCGGTATGGTGGTCAGGTCCACCGCATCCCCTTCGAGGATCACCTCCTGGCAGGGCGGTCGCTTGATGGTTTTGGGGCCCATGTTGAGGACCTGCTTGAGCAGGGGGGCCTTGTCGATGAGATCGCGCATTCCCTTGGGTGGATCGGGCTGTCGCAGATAGGCGAGCAGTTCACCGATCTCCCTGAGCGCCTCGGTAGACTCCGCCCCCATACCCCTCGCAACCCGGCTCTCGGTGCCGAACAGGTTGGCCAGCACCGGCATGCTGTAGCCCTTGGGGTTTTCAAAAAGCAGGGCAGGGCCGCCGCCGCGCAGGGTGCGGTCGGCAATCTCGGTCATTTCGAGGTGGGGATCGACTTCGGCACTGATGCGCACCAGTTGGCCATCGGCCTCAAGCGCGGCGATGAAGTCTCGAAGATCCGTGAAGCGTGACGCCATTGGCTGCCCTCGATTGTGCAGTTGACCGTTGACTGAAGTCTCGGTGCACCCGCGCTATCAACGTACCGTCCAGCGCTGGGTGCAGTGCGATCTCACTTCCGTTTCATGGACTTGAAGAAC
>JAKMEU010000036.1 GCA_022425845.1 Luminiphilus sp.
CACCGTTCGAGAAGCCCTACGTGTTCTCGAAGACATGGGTATCGTGAAACGGCAGCGCGGCCGTGGCACGCTCGTCACGTCCACGGAAGCGCAACCGGCCTTTGTCCAGTCGGTGCGTAATCCGCGAGAGCTGTTTAGCTACCCCAGCAACAGCACCTTTCGAGTGCTTTCAGAGGGATATTTTGATGATAACCAGGGTGTGGCCGTCCGCGTTGGTTCGGATGTCGACGAACAGTGGGCTCGTATCTCGGGGTTGAGAACCCTGGTCAACGGTGAACCCTTCTGCTGGACCGATATTTATGTGTTGCCAGAGTATGCGGCCATTGCGCAGCAGCTCGGGCGAACCGGAAGTCCGGTGTTCGAACAGATCGCTGAGACCTTTGGAGAGAGTGTGGAGCGTATCAGCCTTGAAATTTGTGCGGGCAGCCTAACCGGCAATCGGGCGGCGGCATTGGAGGTCGCGGAGGGCACGCCGTCATTGCTGTTGTACCGCCGTTATTGTGGTAACGGGGGGCGGTTATTTGAGGTTTCGGTAACCGAACACCCCGCTGACAGTTTCAGCTTTGAACTGGAGTTCAACCGCGGTTGGCAGTCGGCAGAGCATTGGTCCTGGAGTAAATAGGTATGTCCCGGCGAGAACTGGCGTTGACCCGCAGCTTTTTGTTTACACCCGCGAACCACCCCCGGCGTGTGGAGAAGGTTTTCCAGGTGGGTGCCGATGCCGTGATTCTCGATCTCGAGGATGCGGTCGCCCTGGCAGAAAAGGTATCGGCGCGGAAGGACGTTGTTGATGCGTTTAAGTCGGCCGATCATAGAGCGCTGCACTACGTGCGCATTAATGGCAGTGATACAGAATTCTGGCGGGATGACATCAAGGCAACCGTAGGAGCCTGGCTTGACGGTATTGTTGTGCCGAAAGTGGAGGAGGGAGCCGCGCTTCTTAACGTAGAGGCGGCCGTCGCCGAAGCGGAGCTTGAAGCTGGCCTCGCCCAGGGCAGTCTCGATCTGCTGCCCATCATAGAAACTGCCCGAGGCGTTGAAGCGGCGGCTCAAATCGCGACCGCTGGATCGCGAATCCGTCGCTTCGCATTTGGTGGCGGTGATTACACCTTGGACCTGGATTACGAATGGACCCGTGATGAGGACGTATTGGGTTATGCCCGGGCGCGCCTCTCACACGCCTCCCGTCTGGGTGACCTGCAGCCCCCTGTGGATACGGTGGTCCTGCAAATCCGGGATGATGAGCGCTTTCTCGAGTCCGCGCGTCGTGGGCGCAAGTTCGGTTTTGGCGGGAAGCTTTGCATTCACCCCAGCCAGGTACCTCTTACCCACGAGGTATTTTCGCCCTCACAGGTCGAAATTGATCATGCCCGCGCGGTTGTGGCGGCGTTTGAGGCTGCTGAGGCCAGTGGATCAGCCTCCATCCAGCTGGATGGTTACTTTATTGACTACCCCATCGTGTACAAAAGCCAACGCATTCTCGCTCTGGCGTCACTATTGGAGCAGCGAGAGGTTTCGTAACCGGTTCAAGCTCCCTATAATGTACGGACATTTGAGGGGCGCGCAGTGACAGGGACAACACCAGAGATCAGACCTTTGAGTCGGGAAATAGCCGAGTCCTGCATGGGCTTGGAGGCTTTGGCGGTGCCCGCGGCGGTGTGGTCTTACACCAAGCGCTGCGTCGCGGATGCAATCGGCATCGGCTTTGCGTCCCATCATTACGAATTCTCCCAGCGTGCGATTGCGGGTGTCCGTGCCATGGCAAGTCCGGGGTCCGCGGTCGTTATCGGGCTCGAAGACACGTTTGCGCCCCGGGATGCGGCGTTACTTAACGGCACGCTGGTGCATGGCCTGGACTTTGATGACACGCACATGGGCTCTGTGGTGCACTGTTCGGCCAGCGCGGTACCGATGGCCCTGGCTATCGCCGCGGAGTCCCCTCTCTCGGGTAAATCACTGCTGCTGTCCGTGTTGATGGCGACTGAAATCGATGCCCGTCTCGGTAGTGCCGCCGGTGGCACCTTCCAGCAGCTGGGTTTTCATCCAACCGGCGTCGTCGGTATTTTTGGAGCGGCGGTTGCCGCTGTGCGGCTTCTGGGCGGTTCGGTTGATGATGCCGTCAGAGCGCAGGGTATTGCCCTGAGCATGGCGGGAGGCAGCATGGCATTTCTAGACGCCGGTGCCTGGACAAAACGCCTGCACCCCGGCTGGGCGGCGCAATCCGCGCTCGCAGCCGCAAAGCTGGCGCTGGCGGGTTTTGAGGCGCCATCCGAGGCCTACGCCGGCCGCTATGGTTTTTTTGAGCTGTTCACCCGTGATGCCAGCCATGCCGACCGGGTTGACTGGAAGGGTGTATTTGAAGACTTCGCCATGTCATCGGTGGCGATTAAGCCCTATCCGATTTGTCACTTTAACCACGCGTCTGTAGACGCTGCTCTCGCGCTGCGTCGTATTCATCAACTCGAAATAGATGATGTCGACTCAATCACGATTGGTCTCCACGAGCGACAATTTGGCGTTGTGGTTGAACCTGAGGCCCGCAAAAAGGCGCCCGACAGCGAATATGAAGCCAAGTTCAGTGCCGCCTATGCCGTGGCGGCTGCGTTGGTTCGGGGTAAGTTGGGGCTCCGTGAGCTTGATGAGGACAGCCGCAGCGATCCCCGGATACTGGACCTGGCGGCTCGAATTGGTTGCGAGCACGATGAGCGATCCCAATATCCCAGCGTTTTTTCCGGTGGAGTGCGTATACAGATGAAGGATGGCAGCTGCCATGAGCATTTCGAAACCGTCAATCGTGGCGCTGAGGGTCGTTTGTTGAGTGAGGCCGATGTGAAACAGAAATTTGTTCAGAATTGCCGACTCGTTATGTCGGCTGCAAAGACACAGGATCTCTGGGATGCCGTCATGGGGCTCGATACCGCGCATGACTGCTCCGATTTGCTGACGCAGCTACGGGGCCTGGATACCGTCCCTGGCGGCACTGGGCAGCAGACTACTGGACTGAGGAGAGCCGCATGCTGATGAAATCAGGTGGCAGGATAATGAGTGCCGAGGAGTATCGCGAGAGCCTCCGAAGCTATTCCCCAACGGTGTTTGTCGATGGCGAACGTGTGGCCAGTGTCGCCGACGATCCGAGGCTTGCTCCCGGTATCCGCGCTGTTGGTGTGACCTACGATTTTGCCCAGAAGCCTGAGTACGGTGGCGTCATGTTGGCTGACCAGGCGACCTCGGGGAAGACAGTTAACCGTATGCTCCACATCAATCGACACTCCGAGGATCTGCTGAGTAAGCTGGAAGCGGTGCGCTTGTTGTGCAGGGAGAGCGGTTGCGCGCAGCGCTACCTGACCCACGACGCATTGAATGCGATCTATCAGTCGACCTGGCGTATGGATGAAGCGATTCAGGGTTCTGAGTATCACGGGCGTTTCCTGGATTACCTTCATGACATTCAGGACCGTGACCTCACCCTGGGCGTGGCTATGACGGATGCGAAAGGCGAGCGCAGCAGGCGCCCCCACGCTCAGCCCAACCCGGATGCTTATGTGCACATCAGCCAGCGGCGCAGTGATGGAATTGTGCTCTCTGGAACCAAGGCCATTGTTACGGGCGGGCCCTACATGCACGAACTCCTCGTCATGCCCTGCCGCACCATGGCTGAGGCGGACGCCGATTTCGCGGTGTGCTGTGCGGTGCCCCTCGATGCCGAGGGATTGACGGTGGTCGCGCGTCCGGCCGGGCGGCCCGGCGAGTCGGCGGCCAAGTTCAGCGCCCAATACGGCCAGAGTACCGCGGTGTGTCACTTTGCCGAGGTATTTGTGCCCTGGGACAGGGTATTCATGGCCGGTGAGTGGGAGCATACAGAGCACCTTGTGACGTCTTACGCAAACCACCATCGACACAGTTGCATTGGTGCACGGGCGGGCTTCGGCGATTTACTCATCGGTGCCGGGGCTCTGATGACCGAGGCCAATGGTCTTGATATGGAAAATGTGGCGCACCTCAGGGAGACGATGGTTGAGCTTATAAAAATCGTTGAGGGGTTTTATGCCTGCGGGGTGGCCGCCTCGGTCTATGGGGTTGAGGATCCTTGCGGGTCGTGGATGCCCGAGCCGGTTTTTTCAAATATCGGGAAATTGCTGCTTGCGACCCAGATATATGACATGCACCGGACCGCCCACGAAGTATCCGGAGGTCTGATTGTTGCCTTGCCGGGACCGGATGAGGATCACAATCCCGACACAGCGGGAGACCTGGCCGCCGTACTGTCTGCCCGGCCCGATGTGCCCTACGAGAAACGCATGGAGGTCTCGCGTTTCATTGAAGATCTGACCGCGTCGTCAACAGGGGGTTGGTATTCGGTGATCAGCTTGCACGGCGGTGGCTCTCCACAGGCTATGAAGCGCGAAATTTACCGCCGATATCCGGTTGAGGAACGCAAGGCTCTGGTGGAGCGGCTTCTGGACCGTGGGGTAGCTGAAACCGGCAGCACGGGCGCGCCTGAACGGCAGAAGCAGCCTGGGCAGTGTTGTGCGACCGGTTGCCAGATTCCAGAGAAGCCCTTGCCGCCCGAGGCCTGATTCCAGTCAGGAATGTATCCGGCACGCAGGGCGAACGGTTTCGGCGCTCAGACCGGAACGGCTAATTCCTGGGGGGGAAGAATCGTGGTGCGTTTCATGAGCCGCTCATGATTTTGGTCAAAGGGATCGCGTCGGTGCATCGTACAGGCGTTATCCCATAGCAGTGCGTCCCCCGGCTGCCAGGCGTGTGAGTAGACGTACCGTGGCTGGATCGACCATTCGAAAAGGTAATCCAGCATCTCTCGACTCTCGGCGGGGTCCCAGCCGACAATCTCGGTGGTCATACCGGGACAGAGGTACAGCGCCTTGCGCCCGGTGATGGGATGGGTACGCACGATAGGGTGCTCAATATCGGGTGATTTCTTTTTCTGTTCCTTGTTGGTGGGCACGCTGTAAGCCCGGTTGAAGGCCTCATAGGACTGGACAGCGTGGGCACTGTGCAGTCGCGTTTTCACGGATTCGGGTAGTTCTTCGTAGGCGGCCGTCATGTCAGCGAATTCGGTGTTGCCCCCTTCGGGCGGTAAGGTGTGGGCCATGAGTAATGAGCCCACGGCAGGACGGGGCAGGTAGATCTGGTCGTAATGCCAGCCCACCTCGGTATCAGCCAAAATGCCCACTTTCTGGCCATTTTTCTGGATGTTGGACACATAGAGAATTTCAGGGTGATCGGGGGACAGGTATTCGGTGCGCACGTGAATCTCAAGGGCACCAAATACCTGGCTGAAGCTGACCAGGGTCGATTCGTCAAGGGTCTGGTTCCGAAAAAGGAGCAGTTTGTGTTCTGCCCACAGCGTTTTAATCGCCGTAATCTCTTCGGTAGACGCACTACTGGAAATCAGGAAGTCCAATACCTCTGCGCCAAATGTGGCGCCCAACGCACGTGTTTCTTTCACTGCTGCTCCCCAAACCTAAAGCGAGCCCCAATTGTACGGACATTTGTTTCAGATTCAAACAAAGGCCTTAGCGCCGGTATTGTTTGCCGGCAGCGCGCCATTCAAGCAGAGCCACACTGAGGATGACCAACAGGGTCCCCAGAAGCTGAAAAACCGACAGGCGCTCGTCGTAGAGCACGTAAGCCATCAGCGCGGTGGCGGGTGGGCCGACGGTACTCAGGAGGGCGCCCCGGGATGCGCCGACGCGTCGAATACCCTCGGCGACAAAAAACAGCGGTAAAACGGTGGAAAAGGCAATCAGGCCCAGCATGATCCACAGCGAAGCACCGGGAAGATCGAACTGCAGCCAGCCGAAAAGAATGCTGTGGTGGATAAAAAATGCTGAGCCGGCAGCCGTCATCGCGGTGAGGGTGAAGGCCGCCGAACTCATGGTGCGGGTGAGCGCGCCGCTGGCGATAAAGTAGGTGGCGATGGTCACAGAGCAGAACATCACCCATAAAACTCCTTGCCATTGCGTGGCGGACAGGGGGTCATCTGCTGCGCCCGTTACCAGCACGACCCCCACTGTGGTCGCCACCAGGGCGAGCATTGTTGAACCTGTGGGCAGGGCGCGGGTGATAAGCGCGGTGAGCAGCACCACGATGGCTGGATAGGAAAACAGGAGTGCACGTTCCACGTTTGCCTGAATTAATGTCAGGGCATAAAAATTGGCCAGTGCGCCGAGGTAGTAGCACCACAAGCCCGCCAATGCGGCGGCAACCCATTGCAATAATGAAGGCCTGTCCCGTACCTTGCCGCGATCACGGCGCATGCTGACATAGGCAACCAGCGCAAATCCCGGAATTGCCAAAACCGACCGCATGGCTGCGACATCATGATAGCTAAGCCCCTGGGCATACAGTGCTTTGGCAAATAACCCTTTCGCAGCGAGCAGGATGGCGCCCACGGCCACCAATACCGCGCCCAGGAAAGTGCCTCGGGATGTTTCAGGGTTGATCTAGCGGCTACTTGCAGAGAGTTCAGCAAGCACCTCATCGGTTGTCAGCACGCGAGACCACAGCCGGCGCAACATGGCGAGTGTGGCATCCTGCATGTCCTGACTGTCAGTGCCGGTGCTGTCACTGACCACGACAACACGGTATTGCAGATCGCAGGCTTCCATCGAGGTCATGGCGACACAATTGTTGGTTGATACACCCACGGTTACCACCGTGCGGATGCCCTTCGCCCGCAGCGTGCTGTCCAGGGCGGTGGAGCAAAAAGCGCCCTGGGTCGTTTT
>JAKMEU010000049.1 GCA_022425845.1 Luminiphilus sp.
GTCGGGACAAACCCGCCTTGTGGAGCACGGTACTGTGCTCTGGATTTAATACTACAGTGGCGGCCCCTCCCGTGAGGATCGCGTTATTGCTGGGCGCATTGGCGAGGCCCATGGCCAGGAGGTCGAGTAGGACTTTATAACCCTCAGGGTCATCACCATCACCCGCATAAAGGACCGAATGGGGAGCCTCGGCACCGAGGACAGTGACAACACTGTCCTGGGCCTCGAACCCCAGATCCTCATGCAGTGCCGGGAACGGGCTGTTCTCCTCGTCTTCCGCGAGGCAATAGGTAAATTTACCGGGGTGCCCAAGTAGGGCCATATCAGAACTGCCGGGTCGGGCCTTGCCAATATTGATCATGGCCAGGCGCAGGGCCCGACCAATTGAGGCATTGGCCCGATGGCCGGGGCCCAGCGCGCCGGTCCCCGATGCAATCGGCCCACAGCTGTGACGCGCAGGCCCGTTAACGATGATCAGGGGCGCTGTGCAGTGGGTGGTCGCCTGCATTTCAGTCAGGTCGAAGCGAGGATCGATCACGGCTTTTGCGGCGGCCACGACTACGGGCATATAGTCGGGCAGGCAGCCTGCCATAACGGCTGCCACGGCGATATTTTCTATCGTGGCCAGACCATGGCCCGGTCCCATTGTGCCCAGCAGCATGTCACCCGCCTGACCGGCAGCGAGAACCATGCGCTGTACGCGCTCGTGGGTGGGGATAACAACCGGCAAGCCATCGGTACAGCCCCGGGCATGGAGGTCCTCGAGGGCCGCTGCTTCATCCGCAGCGGTGATCATGTCAGCCATCCGTCGGCTCCAGCGCTGCGATTACCTTTGGCGCGATAGCTTCAGCGATCTCGCGGATTCTTTGACTGCCGGTACCCGCAACGGGATGCGGGAGTTGCACCCGGGGCACGGTGGGCATTCCCAGGGACTGAGCGACAAAATCCCCCTGGGACCAAAACTCCTCGGTGACCAGGGCCACGGCCGGGACACCCAACTTGGCAAGGTTAATACCGTCACGCACGGTGCCGGTAGTGCAGGAGCCTCAGTGTCCGTAGGCGGCGATTACACCGACACACTCCCCCCCTATCTCTCCCAGCAATTGTTCATTGGCGGGGATGGAAGCATTGCCCTTGTTATAGGGCAGAAGCGAAATTCCGGGCCGAAGTTTTTGCAGCGCTGCACCCACCTCGTTTAGAAAATCCACCGAGTCGGGAAACCCATTGGCCAACAAGCCGATACAGGCGGAGCTTTCAGGTTTCAATGCCACCGAAAGATCATAGGGGGTCTCTTCAACGCCCACCGGGGCATCCGGGTTGTAGTATTCAATCATGCTGTCTCCCTCTGCTGTGCCCAACTATAAACGCATGCAACCCGCGATGGCCATGCCCCTGCCCGGCCTTGCCAAGCAGTGAATCAGCCGAAAAATGACGCGCTTTGAGAAATAAAGCAAAGCTGCGTATGGTGATGGACTCAAGGCAGCAACAATAAAAACGACTAGGGGGAACCTATGAAACAATTACTTATTCTGGCCATGTCCGTATTCCTTGTGGCCTGCGGTGGTAATAACACTGAATCTGAGCCATCCGCAGCCGCTCCTGAGGCGGCGGCACCTGCGTCCGAGGCAGCCGTGGTCGCTGAGGTCACTGAAGCGGTTGAAGAGGCCATGGACGGGCCTCAACCCCCTGCGATGGTGGAGTTCATATGGCACAGCAAAGCTGAGGGCTATAGCGACGAGGCCTTAGTAGCGCACACCACCGCATGGTCGAGCATCCCCGGCGCTTCGGGTTGGGAGCTGGGGCTGGCCGCAGTCATGACGCCTCGATTCGAGTCCGAGGACTTTGATTTTCTTTGGGTATTGGCCTGGCCGACTCTGGAAGCCCGGGACAATGCATGGGCCGATTGGGCTGAGAATCACGAGGCGGCCTGGCTGGAACTTACCAGCAACACCTTCACCTACTCCGTTGATAACGTGTACGGTTTTTCCCCCTCCCCTGGCCGAATGCCCAGCGCCATGAATACCAGCGGCACAAGCGTGGCGGAATTCCTGTTCTGTACCTACCGGGAAGGCATGGGCGAGACCAATCGCCAATCCTTTGAAGCAATGCACAATGCCTTCATGGACGCCTATGAAGCAGAGGCGGGCGCTACCAGCTACTGGTGGACCGTTATGTCGCCCCAGTTTGAACCCCAGGAGCCCAACATGTTTGACTACATGTGGACTAACTTCTTCGCTGGCGATGCTGAGCGCGACACGGTCTATGCTGCCTACGAGGCTTCCGAGCACTCAAGTCAAGCGGAAGCAGATGCCGAATGCACCGATCCAGCCGTCTTTGACTCACGGGTCATTTACCGCGCTGGCGCCTGATTAAACCGTTGGCCCACGTCCTCCGCCGATTTGGCGGGGGCGTTTCGGCTCACAAAGTCGTTTGCACCGTTGCAAGCCCATCGTATGATGGGACGGCGGTTCGGTACGTCGCAAACGACAGACTCAGCCCTGTAGCAGACGCAAGGTGAGGGTCAGTTACTCCCTCCATCCTTGGAGGCACAAACCCATGCCACAGATTACCGCCAGCAGATAGACAAGACACCCCAGAAAAAAACTGAACGGGCTGTCCTGTCGGCTATACATCACTGACTTCAATGTGATCACATCTGTGCATGCGGCAGCAAAGAGCAGGTAGCCACCCAGTGCCAGCAGTGCCAACCCACTAACGATTCGAGCTGTGTTGATTAAAGACAGATGCTACCCCGCTAACCATTGAAAAACCGACACAACCCGGATCACATCAAAGCACACCTTGATATGAGCCCAGCGAACGATCGGGATCAGGTTGGAATTTAAACTGGGCGACGGCCCCCGAAAAAAGGGGTTGGGTAATTCTCGAAAGAAAATTGGTCGGGACGGCAGGATTTGAACCTGCGACCACCACACCCCCAGTGTGGTGCGCTACCAGACTGCGCTACGCCCCGAAGCGGCGGGATTATACATGGCTAAGCGGTAGGTGCGAAGCGTTAGGA
>JAKMEU010000286.1 GCA_022425845.1 Luminiphilus sp.
GTAGCCGGGGATATCTATCCCTCAGTAGGCCTTACCGAACCCAATGTTGCGGGCTCTGATCCGACACTGATGCAAAGTCGCGCGGTGCTGGAGGGCGACACGTGGGTCATCAATGGTCACAAATGGTTCACGTCAGGAGCCAATGTGGCCGCCTTCACCACCGTGTTCTGCGAGACAGAGCCTGAGCAGCAGCGGCATCAAAAATTTTCGGCCATCATTGTCCCCACCGATACACCGGGGTATCGCGTCAAGCGTGTGGTTCGCACCATGGGCGACACCGTGGGGGGGCACTGCGAGATTGAGCTCGATGATGTCCGGGTACCCGCGACCCACCTTTTGGGCGAACGGGGGAAGGGCTTCACTATTGCCCAGAAGCGTCTGGGTCCTGGCCGGATCTTTCACTGCATGCGCTGGCTGGGGCAGGCGCAGCGTGCTTTTGAGCTGATGTGTGACTACGCGGGTCAACGTTACGCCCATGGCTCCCTGCTGTCAGAAAAGGGGGAGATTCAACGCTACATTGCCGAGTCGGCGGCGGAAATACAGGCCGCGCGGCTTATGACACTGGACGCCGCGCGGGTCATGGACGAGGGTGATGATGCCCGCATCCAAATTGCCCTGATCAAATTCTGGGGAGCGCGGATGTTGCACAACGTCATTGACAGGGCTATTCAGGTGCATGGTGCGCTGGGAGTGACCGAGGACACGCCGTTGGAGTTCATGTATCGCGAGGCCCGCTACGCGCGGATTTATGATGGCCCTGATGAGGTCCATCGGATGACCGTGGCTAGAAAACTGGTGCAGGACCCCGTGGGTAACGCCCCCTGGTAATCGGGAGTTATCGGGCGGTTAGCTCAGCAGACGCCTAATCTCTCTGGCGATAACCCATAGACGATCCTGCCCCCACAGCGACACCACCGGCGAACCGTCGCTGTCCAGAAGCCTGAAACTGGGCACACCCCAGAGACCTGCCTCGTACATCGCGAGTCGATTTTCCTCCAGAATCGGCTCCCACCCCGCGCTACCGAGGTGGGTCTTTGCCACGGACCAGTCCAGTCCCGCCGCCTCGACAACCTTCTTCATCCCGGAATCCGTCAATGTGTTCTCCCCCAGAGCAAAGGCGTGCCTGAGGAAGCTGGAGAGCAACTCGACTGACTTACCCTCGGCAACAGCCCACGGGTAAAGGGAGTAGCAACGCCGCGCTGGCTCCCCGATCGGGTCATAGAAATTTCCGTAAGTGACACCGGCAGCCCGGGCCTCACGGGCGGCGTCCATGAAGATATACATGCCCTTCTCCCGGGTCGCGGGCACACCCCGCATGACCATGGGCAGCACTGGCCGCAGCTGAAGGTTCACCCCCGAGTCCCGGGCCAGCTGCACAGCCCGATCAAAAATAACGGCGGTGTAGGGACTGCGCAATGAGGCATACAGTTCAAGGGTCAGGGAACCGTTATCACGGACAGCGCCCCAGTCGGGTTCCTGCCGAGGTGCCAACAGCGGTTGCCCGGGCTGTTGATCAAGGCCCAGGCTGATCAGGCGTTGTTCCAGGTGATAGAGGCGATCCACCCCCCAATACCACTCACCTCCGTAATAGAACATCGCACCGGAGTAGTGCCGTAGTGTCGCCCTGCGTGCATCTCCATCAGCCAGCGCCGCATCTACTTCAGCGTCAGTTGCCGTGCCATGCTCAGCCGCCAGCGATTCCAACGTATCGACGTCACCCGCCCACAGGGCCCGGCTCACGTCCAAAACCCGAGCGACTCGATCTGAAGGGTTGAGTGCCGCCAGAACGCCTTTGGCTTTGCATACCTGGTCCACTGCCGGAGGTGCCAGATGCTCGGGAAAATCCAATCCATAACCCGGTGCAATTTGATGGGAGTCGTAGCGGGATAGGCGGGTAAGCATTTCCGGCTCCGCCACGTTTTTCCCACGGGGCCCATTCACAAGGTGGCAATCCAGCTGGATATCGTAGCGCTCCCGCAAGCCGCTTAACATTTGCGCCGCGAGATGGCTGTAGCCGTCATCTACCTGGTGGAAATATTCTACCCGGTGCGGCAGTTTGGCCCGTTTTCGTACCCGCTCGGCGGCTGCTCGACGCTTGTCCACGCGCTGCGAAGTGAATAAGCGAGTCATGACGCGAGAGGTCAGCCAGCGCAAAAGTCGACTCGGATCAGATGTGGCCAGCCCCCCCTGATCTTCAAATTTATCAGCCATTACAGAACCCAAACCCTACTGGTGACGCTCAAACAGATCCACAACCAGCGTGGAAACAAGTTTCCTGCCGGCCTTTACACCCAACCCCTGGTGCTCACGCAACCGATACCAGAAGTCGAAGGACAGTATCGCTTCCAGGGCGTGTCGATCCTCGCGGCCAAAGCCTTTGCTTTCGGGTAGCCACTCCCCAATTTTTTTAGACAAAAGCCGCTGGTTTCGCGCGTAGTTTTTTCTTAACTCCTCAGAGCGCCAGCGTTGTGCCAGCGTCGATAAGATCATATTGGACAACGCCTCATAGCCGTCGGTAACGATGTCGATGGTCCGAGCTATGCGATCTTCGAGGGATCCCTCGTTTTGATCGTCGGAGAAAAAAGACTCGTAGGATGCGCGCTCATGGCTATCCACAGCGGCGAACAGTGAGTCCATATCGCTAAAATGTCGGAAAAATGATCGGATACCGACGCCCGCCCGATCAGCGATCTGCTGGGCCGTCGGTATCAGCAGCCCCTCATTCATAAACTCCAGGGTAGCCTCTATGAT
>JAKMEU010000288.1 GCA_022425845.1 Luminiphilus sp.
TTTTGAGGTGCTGGGCACTATCAATAAAGTCCGTGAAGCTATTTTTCTTGTTGAGCAGCTTGCCATCCTCGTACCACTGTCGCCCCAGTTCCTGTCCCCCCCTGACGTGGGCGATAGCCCAGACAAAACCACGATCAAGCAGGCTCAGTCGTGCACTGCTGAAGGTTGCCCAGCTACTTGAGCCATAGGATCCGTAAGCGTAGAGCACCGTAGGATTATTACCGCGATCAAGCTTGTCTTTCCGATACACGAGTGAAATGGGGATCTCCGTTCCGTCACGTGCCGGCGCCCAGAGGTACTGGGTTTGATAATTCTCCGGATTGAACCCTCCCGATACCTTGGTGCGCTTTTTCAGTACCTGGTTTCTGTTGGCCATATTGAAGTCATAGGTCGAGGAAGGTGTCGTCATGGATGAATAGCTATAACGAAGCGTGGAAGTGGCCACCTCGGGATTCACCGATACCCAGACGGAGTAGGTGGCATCGGGAAATTCCAGGGGATAGGGCTCCCCTTCGTTCGGCATGACGATGATGTGGGGGAGACCGCCACGGCGTTCCGAGACCACAAGGTAGTCTTGGAAAACCTCAAAACCCGTCACCATGACATCGGGTCGATGGGGAACAAGCTCACGCCAGTTTGAGCGTCGTGTGTCATTCCCCAGTACTTCCATGAGCCTGAAGTTTGATGCCTGCCAGTTGGTCCAGACAACCCAGCGACCATTGGCATGATCAATCGCATATTCGTGTTCCCGCTCCCGTGGCTCAAACAGTTGCCATTCACCTTTGGGTTCACTGGCAGGAAGTGTGCGAAATTCGCTGGTGAGTGTTTGGTAGGAGCCGATCACCAGAAACTCCCGGGACTTGGTCTTTGAGATGCCGCAACTGAACGTTTCGTCGAGTTCCTCGTAGACCAGCGTGTTCTTTCCCGTGCTGCCAAATTCGTGGCGCCAGATTTGGTGGGTGCGCAGGGTCACCGGATCTTTGTCGGCGTAAAAAAGAACCCGAGTACCCTCGGCCCACACCATGTTGGCAGTCACATTTTCGATATCACTTTTTGTCAGTTCGCCAGATTGCAGATCCTTGAACCAAATGGTGTAGTTTCGCCGTCCAATGGTATCCACCGCGAAGGCGGCCAATTGATTGTCACTACTGATCGTCAGGCCCCTTAGAGAGAAAAACGAGGTACCCTCTGCAAGCGCATTGACGTCGATAACGATTTCTTCCGGCGCGGAGAGGCTTCCCTTCTTGCGCGCATAGATCGGGTAATCGAGGCCATCTTCATAGCGCGAGTAATACCAGTAGCCGTTTAGCTCATAGGGCACCGACTCCTCAGACGGATCAAGTCGTCCGACCATTTCATCGAAAAGCGTATCCATCAGTTCTTCATGGGGCCCCATCACGGCCTCGGCATGGCGATTCTCCGCCTCCAGGTAGGCAACCACCTCGGGATTTTCCCTGTCTTTCATCCAGTAGTAGGGGTCAACCCGTGTATCGCCGTGAAGGGTCATTTCATGGGCGCGCTGGGTCGCCTCCGGGGCCAGAGGAGCCTCCGCCAGCACATCAAGAGAGCAGAGCAGAATGATGGGGAGCAATTTATAGCGTGTCATGGAGATGTCCGTTTGCCGCGTGGTCAGTGATTATATAAACCGCATTCGCCAGCGTCCGGGTGGCGTGAGGGTTGATTGCAAGGCGATACCCGCAATGCCGGCCCAGAGGCTGAATCGGGGGTCGACGCCGATACTGCCCACTGATCGAGAGCACGGGGCCTTGGATTATTTTTAGCACTCAATCAGGCTGACCG
Organism: Luminiphilus sp.; assembly: GCA_022425845.1. Classification (GTDB taxonomy): domain Bacteria; phylum Pseudomonadota; class Gammaproteobacteria; order Pseudomonadales; family Halieaceae; genus Luminiphilus. The sequence goes on from JAKMEU010000288.1 coordinate 1,801, forward strand.
GAACTTCCAGCACGTTGATGGCCAATCCACCCCGAGCTGTTTCCTTATACTTTTCCTGCATATCCCGACCGGTATCGCGCATGGTGCGAATGACCTGGTCCAGCGATACAAAATGCTCGCCATCTCCCCGAAGCGCCATGCGCGCGGCACTGATTGCTTTGATGGCGCCCATGGCATTGCGCTCGATACAGGGCACCTGAACCAACCCCCCGATGGGATCGCAGGTCAGGCCCAGGTTGTGTTCCATAGCGATTTCAGCCGCATTTTCGACTTGTTGCGGTGTGCCACCCAGAGCGTCGGCCAGGGCGCCTGCAGCCATTGAACAGGCTGATCCCACTTCTCCCTGGCAGCCTACTTCGGCTCCCGAAATCGAGGCATTGATCTTGTACAGAATACCGATAGCGCCCGCGGTGAGGAGGAACCGGCAAATATCCTCTTGCCGCGCCCCCTGGCAGTGAACCAGATAGTACTTGAGAACCGCAGGGAGAATACCGGCCGCACCATTTGTCGGTGCGGTTACAATGCGCCCGCCTGCCGCATTCTCTTCATTCACTGCCAGGGCATACAGCGTTACCCAGTCCATCGTATTGAGGGATTCATCACCCAGGGAGTCGCCCTGTCGTTTCAGTTGGCGATGCAGCTGAGCCGCCCGTCTTTTGACTTTCAGGCCGCCGGGCATGATGCCCTCGGTGTTGCAGCCGCGAGAAATGCACGCGTCCATGACGTCCCAGAGTAGTAGCAGCTGCTCTCGCACCTCGGCGTCGGTTCGCCACGCTGTTTCATTGGCCAGCATCAAGGCAGGAATGGAAAGTCCATGCTCGCGACATTGGGCGAGTAACTCCTCGGCTGTTGTGAAGGGATAGGGGATCGGAGTGGGGTCGTCAACGACGATATCGGCCCCCTGTGCAGTTTCATCAACGATGAACCCGCCCCCCACCGAGAAGTACACACGGCTTTCGAGGATTTCGCCGTCAGTCCTGAGGGCCGTAAAGCGCATGCCGTTGGGGTGAAAGGGCAAGGTTTCGCTGCGATGCATTACCAGGTCGTTGCGGTAATCGAAGGGAATCTCATGCTGGCCCAAAAGGCGGATGCTGCCCTGCTCCCGGATTTCGGTAACGCGCGGTGCGATGCTTTCAATGGCTACATGCTCGGGCGACTCGCCCTCCAAGCCCAGGATAATGGCCTTGGGTGAGCCGTGGCCCGCACCCGTCGCGCCCAGCGAGCCAAACAGCTCCACTTTTATTCCGGCGCAGTCTTGCAGGGCCCCCAACGCATCGAGGGTAACAACAAATTGCCTGGCGGCATTCATTGGGCCAACGGTATGCGAGCTTGAGGGCCCGATGCCCACCTTGAAAAGGTCAAAAACGCTGATAGACACGGTCCGGCTCCCATAGCGGTCCAAGCGCGGAGCATAACGTCGCGATGTTCGATCTGTCACTGACAAAAGACGGTCATTGGTCGGGATAACGCGGGCTGTGGAAGGCCCTGGCCATGGGCGCTGTATCAAGGCTTCTGCGGTCGTGGGCGGGCTCCGCGCATCGTTAGTGCTCGCCCCCATCAAACCGCGGCGCAGCCATCGGGAAACAGTGATGTATCTCACTGATTTATGGGTCGTGGATGGACTTTGCCTCCCGGGCGGGCTGTTATGGGAGCCTGCCATCCGTAACGATCAGCTTAAGGCTAATGGAATTGGGTTCGTGATGCGTGCTACCCGAAGCGATCAGCGACAATTTTGCACAACAGGCGCGCCGTCTCTGCGTTCGGTACAGAACTTATTGCGGCTTCAGGCACTTTCTGCATTTTTGTGCCTGATGGCATGCACCACAGAGCAATCGGGTGAGACCCCGGATGTGGTACTCATGCCAACCGATGCGGCTTACCTTGAAGCTGCCGTGGCAGCGCGGAGTCAGTCCCTGCCATCGAAGATCAACAAGCATACTGAGATCATGAGTATTACGGCGATACCCTCTGGACTCCGTTACAACATCCGAATGATTCATATGCCCGCGCATACGGTCGACCACCAAACGTTGCGCGTTGCCCAGGTTCAAATCGCTGAGCGAAGCTGTGGTGATGAAATAGAGCGCTCAGAGTTGGATGCGGGGGTCGCCATGCACTACGTTGTGCATGGCATGGAGAAGGATACAGCAGGGCGTTTCTTTATTTCTGATGTTTACTGCAGAGGAAAAGGTTGGTGAGCGCCCGCTTCGGCTTTATATAATTCTCTTCTGCGATTGAATAGGTCAAAGTGCCGTGACTGGCGGATTGCCTGATGGCGTTACGTCACTGCCGGGATTCACTGATCAATCGGACGGCCGTATTCAGCAGCTGCTCCACATCAACCGGTTTGGTATAAAACGTGACATTTTCCTGATGATCCACAAGCAGCTGATTTTGGGTGTCTCCCGAAAGTAGGATAACGGGAACAGTGGGACCGAAAGCCTGCCGCACTGTATCGATGACCTCCAATCCCGTTTCACCGTCCTTCAGGTGGAAGTCGCTGATCAGCAGGTCAGGGGCTGTCTGGCTGCCCATAATTAGCCCGCGCAGTGTTGGAATAGACTGAGCGGACGACACTGAAAAACCTTCCATTTCCAGCAACATGGTGGTGGCTTCAATGATGTCCGGCTCATCATCAACAATGAGGATGTGTCCTGACGCAGCAGCGCGAGCAGCTTCGCCCGAGCGCACCGGCTGGAGCTGTGACATTGCACTGCCCTGTGGGACATCAATGTGAAAGCACGAACCCTGACCTTGCTCGGATTTCACCCCGACCACGCAGTTGAGCAACTCAGCCGTGCGCTGCACAATAGATAAACCCAGTCCCAGGCCTTCAGTCCCGCTGTCTTGATTCGTCTGATGAAACTCATCGAAAATAGAGTTGATTTGATCCTCGGCTATCCCGATACCGGTATCTGACACCATCAGGCGGACCGATCCATTGAGCAGCGCTGTGTGGATTGTAACGACACCTGCACGGGTATATCGGATAGCGTTGGAAACAAAATTCTCCAGAATCTGTGTCAGCAGTTTGGCATCACTGTTGACGGTATGTGGTGTTTGTTCAACTTCCAGCTTCAGCCCTTTGTGATCTGCCTGAGCCTCGAAGGTGGCCTTTAGGATGTCGAAAATATCCGTAACAGAATTATCGGTAATTTCAGGCTTGATCACGCCTGCTTCCAGCTTGCTGATATCCAGCAGCGAGCCCAATAAATGAGAGAGACGGTCCAGGCTCTTTTGCTGTTTCTCAATAATATCTTGATGCACCGGATCCGCGGCTTTTCGCTTGGCGGTCTGATTCAGGAGGTTAAGGGTTTGGATCGGCTGCCTGAGATCATGACTCGCGGCGGCCAAAAACCGGGTTTTTGATCGGTTCGCTCGTTGCAATTCCTGCGCAATGGCTTTCTGCGCTGACAAATCACGAATGGCACTGCTGACGAGGATACCGTCGGGGGTTTCCAGCGGACTCAGGCTGACCTCTACTGGAATTTCGGTGCCATCTTTGCGCAAGGCGAACAACTCCCTCGATGCCCCCATACTGCGTGCGCGGGGAGCGCCAAAGAAGCTCTCGCGGTGGTCCGGGTGGGCGGCTCGCCATCGCTCGGGCAGCAGCATCTCGATGGGTTGGTCGATGATTTCATCAGGCGTGTAGCCCAGCAGTTCCTGTACCTGGGCATTCGCGAAAATGATCGCGCCCAGTCCGTCTACGATTACCGTGGGGTCAGGTGCAGCGTTGAGCAACTGTTTGGCAAGAGCATCGCTAATCTTCATGTGTAGGGTTCCCGGCGCTTCTGAACACCGGATTACCACCGGCGTCTAAACATTGTCCCAGATGGTATCCGCCGGCTTGCCGAAAGTGAATGGCAAATAGCGACGCGAAATAGGAATTGTTAAATATGAACAAAATCTATAGCGGCAGGGTGTAATTTATGACCAGTATGTATCGCGTGGCCTGTGTCAATGGGCGGGTCCGGCTAGGTCCCTATGGGAGGACCCCGCCCCTGAGAGCAGGTTTGCGGCGCTGGCTCTGATTTGGGGTGCTGGATCTAAGTTAGCTAGCGCGGCTCTTCTGAAGTGTGGGTTCATCCAGTCCGGTCATTTCTGGCGTTACTTTTCCCATGGGGCATCGCTGACGGGCTTTGGATGGGCGATCAGCAACGTCGGTACCTGGAGGGCGTGGGACTTTACAGTGCATACCTGTGTGCCGGGTTTCCTTCCGTCTCGTATATCCGAGACCGTAACGCCCACAGATTGAAGTCGACGATGGGCCGCCTTGATGTTCTCCGTCTTGAAGGCCAGCCCCCACAATGTGTCGGTGACCGAGGCCTTGTCTGACGCGATCACTTCGATGCTCATGCTGTTACAGCGAAAAAACAACTGGGTGCCCCCCCAATCGGGAACGTTTTGTTCCAGCGCCAGACGGATGCCCAACTGCTCACCATAGAACCGTTTGGCGGCTTGCGCATCCCGGGTCTGCACCACGATATGGTCAACGCCATTCACTGCCCCGTCGGCTTCAATAGCTGCCGGCGGCAGTGTGTCACCGGCGTCATGGCAGATGGCAAAGGAAAAAATCCCGTTGGCCGCGTCGCGATCCCAGAACATGTTGCGCCAGCTGCGTCGAGCTCCCGAAGCCGAGTCGGTGCCATGCCCGGGTACAGGATCGGACACTGCGAGGCCTGCAGCCCGCGCGTGGCCAAGAAACGAATCGCAGTCATCGGTGCCAAAAACCACTCCCCCAAAGGACTGCTCGCGAGCTTCCAGCATCTGCCCCACAGCCTCGGCGCCAATACCCTCTCCGTCAACCGCGAGTAGCTCAATGTAGGTATTGTCCAGTTTGAACAGAGTGTTGCTGGTGCCGTAGTCGGGGTGGCTGCCCTGCCAACTGGGCCGGCGTCCAAGTAGCAGCGCATAGTCGGCGCTTGCTTTTGGCAGGTCAGAAACAGCAATAATAATGTGATCGACTGTCGTCATGCTGCGTTTTGTCATCCTCCTGTCTAAAGCCCATCCTGATGGTCACGGCGCATCGCGACCAGCAGTGACAACATCATAAAGAACATGACAACGGAAAAAGGCAGAGCCCCGATGATCATCACCGACCGCAGGGCATCAAGACCGCCCGCTATAAGCAGCGTGATGATGACCAGTCCCAACAGCAGGCTCCACAGCACAATATGCTGCGATGCATGATCCTGCTCTACGCCTCCGGAGACAATGGTGTTGACCACCAGCACGGCCGAGTCCGCCGAAGTAATCAGGTAGGTCAATAGCAGCACCACGCAAAGGCAGGCCATGGGGAATACCCACGGCTGCTGAAACAGTGCGTCGAGGGTGGCGAACAGTTGGGCGGAAAGGTCGGCTTCCAGGATACTGCCCTGCGCCAAGCCTGAAAGTTCGAGGTCCAGTGCGGTGCCGCCAATGATGCAAAACCAGGCAAAACACATCAGCGAGGGCAGAATAATAGCCCCTACAACATACTCCCTGATCGTACGCCCGCGGGAAACCCGGGCCAGGAAAAGCCCTACAAAAGGCGTGAAAGCGATCCACCACGCCCAGTAAAAGATGGTCCAGCTCGACTGCCAGTTACCCAGCGCAACCCCTTCAGCCGAAGTGGAATCAGACCACACAGTCAATGACATGGAGGGCAGTGCAGCGAGGTATTGGTACAGGCCCTCCAGAAAAATCTCCCCGGCGAACAGCGTGGCGCCAAAGACAAGAAACACGAGCAGTAGTAACCAGGACAGCGTCATGTTCAGGTTCGACAGCCATTTAATGCCTCTACCGAGACCGGACAGTGCGGACAGCATGGAAGCCAGGATAATCACGCCGACGGCGACTGCTAATGCCAGCGTAGTGGGCTGCTGGTTGGCGATAACCCACTCCCATCCGGTTATCCGATGGGCGCCAAAGGCCAGTTGGGTCACGCCGTAGCCTATGGTGACCGCGATGCCGATCAGCGTGGCGAGTATTGCGGCCGTATCGACGAAAGCGCCGGTCAGCTTTGCTGCACGCGCACCCAGCACGGCGCTGAAGGGTGAACGTATGGTCAGGGGCATTCCTCGGCGGTAGGAGAAATAGGCCAGCGACAAACCTACCACGGCATAGCAGCCCCAAGGGGTCAGGCCATAATGGAGTAGCGTCCACTTGTAGGCGTATGGCACGTTTTCCGGGCTGAAGGCGTCGGCATGACCCATGATTACATCGGGGTTGTTACCGAAATGATAGAGGGGTTCCGCCGTAGAATAAGTCAGCATGCCGACCCCGATCCCGGCGCCAAACATCATGGAAAACCAGGCAAAACGACTGAACTCAGGCTTTGTTGTTGGCGTGCCCAGGCGCTGGTGTGCTGTTTTAGGGTACAGCGCCATCATCAGGCACAACGCCATGAACACAGCAGTTGCGCCGATGTACCACGCTCCGAAATGTTCAATCGTAAAGGCTTGAACGGCAAGCAGTGCTTCTGAGGCGTCCTTTGCTGTGGCAGCCCAAAGCACCAACAGGATAATAATCAGCTTGACTGAAACGGCAATGCCACGGTTGTAGCCGCGATAGAATCCAGACGTTTCGACTTGTGTAACGGGACTATCTACCACGGGGACTCTCCACATTGGCAGCACGGAGCGCCCCAGCGGTCGACTCGCCCTTGGGCCGACCTGATCGACGCGTTGCTTTATTATGTTGGGTGAAGTCGCGCCCCGCGGACGGAGCGCCCATGACGACTAAACTACCAGACCCACGTTGGAATGACAGTGGGACTTTAAAGCGCAGATGGGCTTTTCGCTCAAGCCAGTGCGCCGAGGGAGATCAAAATGTTTCGACTCATCCGCCTGCTGTGTTCTCTTGCCGTGTGCTTTTGCACCGTCGGTCTTGGGGCCCAGCCCGTTGCCGTTCCATTTTCAGAACGCCCGGCTATCGAAAACATTCTGTTGGAAGAGCGGTTGGAGGTTTTGCTGCCTCGCTTGATGCGGGAGCAGGGCATTGACCTCTGGCTGGTCATCGCTCGCGAATACAACGATGACCCCGTATTCCTTTCATTGGTACCCAAGCCCCGGTTTACAGCGCGAAGAACCACCATGCTGCTGTTCCACGACCGTGGGCCAGACGCTGGGGTAGAGCGGCTTACCATTAGCCGGTACCCACTGGGAACACTTTACGAGGCTGCCTGGGAAGGGGGTGACCTCAGTGCCCAGTGGCAACGCCTGGCCGAGGTGGTTGCCGCGCGTCAGCCGGAAAAAATTGCCGTCAACGTTAGTGCGACGTGGCCCGTCGCAGATGGCTTGAGTCATGGGTTATATCAGCAGTTGGCCACCGCCCTGGGAGACGACCTTTCCCAGCGCATCGTATCTTCTGAGTCTCTGGTTGTTCGGTGGTTGGAGACGCGAACGCCCGGCGAGGTTGAAGTCTGGCAGCGGGCGGTGGCGATAGCCCGCGCGACGATCGCAGAGGCTTTCAGCGATCGGGTTATTACCCCGGGCGTGACTACCCTCGGTGAGGTGGGGTGGTTTATTCGGGAGCGTTTTGAGGCAGAAGGTCTCGCCCCGTGGTTTCATCCCGACGTTAATCGGCAGTGGCGTGAAGCTGATTATGGCGATACCCCGTTTCTCGGCATCGGAGAGGCAGACCAGATTATTCGCCGTGGCGACGTCCTCCATACCGACGTTGGGCTCTGCTATATGGGCCTGTGCACCGATACCCAGGAAATGGCTTATGTCCTGAAGCTCGGTGAAGCGTCAGCTCCCGAGGGTCTGTCAAACGCAATGGCCATCGGCAATCGCTGGCAGGACGTATTGACAGGTGAGTTTCGCACGGGCAAAAGCGGCAATGAGATTCTCGCATCGGCCCAGCAAAAACTCGCGGCGCTGGGCATAGACCATGCAATCTATACGCATCCGTTGGGCGTCTTCGGGCACGCACCGGGACCGACGATCGGTATGTGGGACAATCAGGGCCCAACCCCCGGCCGTGGTGACTGGCCGCTAAACCCCATGACCGGCTACGCCATTGAGGGCAGCGTTACGGTGGCCATTCCCGAGTGGGGAGGCAAACCGGCCCAGATGAAGCTGGAGCAGAGCGCTGTTTTTGATGGTCAAGAGGTACGGTATCTTGCGGGACGCCAAACCCGCCTGCACCTAATTCGCTAGCTGTAGCTGAGCTCGTGGGCCGATGCGCAATGGGCCGGGGTGTCCCAGCCCCGTACCGGGTCACGCCAGGCCCTGGCTCTCGGCCGTTCGCTGGCGCGCCGTCTGACACGACGCGGTCGAGAAAAAGCCGCGGTCGAAAAAAAATAGGGGGGACACTGCTCTCCAGTCTCCTGCATCCGGGTTTTGTCCCGGTGAAGTGGCTATGCGGTGCGCTGTTCAGGGCCAACTTAAGGCACAATAGAGGCCTCTCAAATTGACGAGGAGCATTGGTTTTTCTCATGACCAAGAAGTACATGACCTTTAAGCACTGGAAGACCGGTGAGACCCGGACCATTGAATTCCGTGATTACAAGGAGCCGGTCAACCCCGCCAGTGACCGACTGGTGGTTTGGAATGAGACGGATCAGAAGCTGGAAGACGTCATCAAGGAGACCATCGTCAAAACCTGGCAGGAGTGACCCCGGGGTGGGTTTACTGCCCGCTGGCGATGGCAGGCTGGTTGATGGTCGGAGCGGTTGAGAAAGGTCGGATACCGAATTGCGGATAGATCTCTTCGGGGAAGTAAATCACGCCATCGGATACCACCATTCGAATTTTTCTAATCTCCGCCAGCTCCTGCGTCGGGTCACCGGGTACGAGGAAGAAATCTGCGTACTTACCTTTCTCAATCGAACCCAGGTCTTCGTCCTGGTCGAGATACTGCGCCATATCAAAGGAGGCGCGTTTCAATACTTCTGCAGGCGACATGCCCAGCTGGGCAAACAATTCGAGCTCCCGATGGTAGAAAAAAGAGCCGCCAAGGTCGGTACCCGGCACCAGCAGTACACCTCGAGCATGCAGCTGCGAGAGAACGGCCATGATGAAGTCAAAAGCCGCCACGTATTCCGCCCGCTCGGCTGCAGTCTCAGTGCCGAACAGCTCCCGTTTGAGTGAGCGCTGCTCGTTGGTGGGTAGGTGATCGATGATGGCGCGGGCCATGGGTGCGGCTTCGCCGTTGATGGCCGTCAGGCCATGCTCATGGATGGCGGCTGTGGGGTCATGGACGATGCCTTCTGACACCATGCGGTCGATCGTCTGCTGAATGGCGGGGTCATCGAGATCGAGATCGGGGAAGCGTCTCATGGCGGTAAAGCGAAATAGCGTCCGGGTATCTTCAGTGGGTTCAAGGACCCAGCCCAACATGAGCTGGTTGGCGTGGGTAATTTCGTCAAAGCCCGCATCGATCATGGCGTCAGCAGTTGAAAATGCCGGAACGTGTCCCGCGACACGAAGACCCAACCGATGCGCTTCTGCTGTCAGTGTCTCTGCCCATTCGGGGCGCATCGAGTTGTAGAGCTTGATCTGGTGGAAATCTCGGGAGCCACACCATCGCACCATCGCCAGTGCCTCATCCAGCGTGGCAACCGTTTCGCCGGTCGCCGAGGCAAACTCGCTTTCGCCCTCAATAAAGCAGGAACGCGTAATGCGAGGGCCCGCAATCAGGCCCGTATTGATTCTGATCATGAGGTCTTCGAGGACATCGTTTTCGTTGCCCATGTCCCTGACGGAGGTCACCCCCGCGGCGATATTCAGCAGGGCATTTTCCTGACCAATGTGCCCGTGCATTTCATACATGCCGGGGACCAGCGTGCCGCCCTCACCATCAATAAAGACCTCACCGTCGGAGCGAGGGCTGTTCACAGGCTGCACACTGGCGATACGGTTACCGTAGACAACAACGTCATGAGGACCCGTCAGCGTCGTGGCTATGGGGTCGAAGATACGTACGTTTCCAATCCGCACGGGCTGGTCGTACTGATGGGCAACATCGGCTTGTAGCGCCACGTATCGCTCGGTTGATAGCGTCTCAGAGAGTCCCCGTAGCTGCTTCTCCAGGACTTCATAACCTGCCCTGACGAGGGCAAAGCGAGGGCTTGCCGTACCGAAGTAGGCACCCTCACTGTCCAGGAACACGAGTCGGGGCGTCGCATCAAGGCCCAGTATCTGGTACGCAACGATGTCCACCTCGACGCCCTCTGCGGACAGGGTCTGACTCGCTGCTTTCACTATGGAGGCTTCGCCCCCCGGGTAGACCGATAACCGGCCATCCGGGGTGGCCAGTAACGCTTTTGTCAGCAGGGCGTTTGCATAACCGCTGCCGCTCTGGTCAATGTAAAAGGCCGGTGCTTCAGTGTAGGTCTTATCGCCAGGCCCCGTGGCATCACGCCAGCGTGCGACCCCGTCATCGGCTTTGAAGTATTCGTCGATGGCGCTACCAAAGGTTGTTTTTCCCGTAATGGTCCAGTCGATAGGGAAGCCGCGCTCATCCAGCGTTATCTGTTCAGTAATGGTCGGACCCCGCCCATTCTGCTTGTAATCAAAGTCGACGCTGACCTGATCGCCAGCTGTATCGATGTCGAGGTAGCCGATGTCCTCACCTGCAATCAGCACACGGTAGTGGGATGATTCCTCCGCGAGGGTGGAGAAGCTCAGGGCGAGTAGAGCCAGTGCGAGTAAGCACTTCATATTGCGTCCCTTCATTGAATTGATTCCATTGATCTTCACTAACCCTACAACATTGGCGTCCTGTTGCAATTCACATCGCTGACCGGGCCTGGCCGTGAAAAATCGTATCCCGGGAAAAACACCCTGTGCTATGTCGACCCATCGCCATTACGGCCGGTGTCGGGGGGCGCCGTGGGCCTGGTGGCGTCTCGTGTGGAAGATGGCTTGCCCCTACGCTTTCTGGCGCGTCTATACTGGACTGGTGGCTGTGCGGATCTTCAGCCAGCATAAGCGGGGTACCGGCAGGTTGATATTGGAGGGCACACAATCATGTTGCAGGGTAGCGTTGTCAGTGTTCACGTAGGGTGTTCGGGTACGCTGGATAAGGGGTCGACCGACGCCATAGAAATGGCTTTTGACGGCATAGTGGGTGATCGGCATCGCGGACCGACACGGAGGGCCTGGGCGAATTCGGACAAGCAGGTAGAAGGTACAGAGCGCCGTAATGAGCGCCAGTGGTCTGCCATCGCCTTTGAAGACCTGCAGCACATTAGCGAGACCATGGGGCTTTCTGAGCCGCTGACGGCTACCTCAATGGCCGTAAATTTGTGCATTCGCGGTGTACCGGATTTTTCGAGGTTGCCCCGGGGAACCACGCTGACCTTTGCCTCTGGTGTGGTCCTGATGGTGGAGGAATACAACCCGCCCTGCGGCGACCAGGCTGCTCATATTGCACAACATTTCGTCACCGCGTCGGGCGAGGCGCCCCAGCCGTCAGCGCTTTCCAATGCCGCGAAATTCTGTCGTGGCCTGGTGGGCGTGGTTGAGGTGCCCGGCATTATCACCACCGGCGATAGTGTCATCGTGCAGCCCGAGGTATTGCCCAAATGGCTTAGGACGCCGGGTTAGTGACCCGCTTTGACACCCTCGTCATTGGTGCGGGCCACAATGGGCTGACCACCGCGGCCTATCTGGCCCGGGCCGGCCAGCGGGTTTGCGTGCTCGAGCGACGGGGGGTTGTCGGTGGCGCCGCTGTGACCGAGGAGTTCCATCCCGGTTATCGGAATTCAGTTTTTTCCTACGTTGTCAGCTTACTGCGTCCCGAAGTCGTTCAGGACCTTGAGCTGGAGCGCCATGGCTACCAGCCCATGTTGCTCGAGAACGCCCTCTACATTGATTCCACGGGGGATCATTTACTCCTGACGGCGAACGAGGAAGACAATCGCGCCCAGTTTGGCAAATTCTCTGCTACGGATTACGACGCCTATGTGGCGTTTGAGCACACTGTTGAGCAGGTGGGGGAACTGCTGGCCAAGCAGTGGTTACAGGAGCCCCCCAAGTTGGGCGATCAGGGGGTGAGTGACCTGATTAGTTCGATCAAACTGGGGGTGGATGTATTCCGCCTCGACGCGGAATCACGTTGGCGGCTGATGCAGTTTTTTATCGGTGCACCCGAGACCATTATCGACCGCTGGTTCGACAGCCCCAAGGTCAAGGCGATGGTGGCAGCCCATATCATGCCCGCCAACTACGCACCGCTTAGTCAGCCCGGGGCCAGTCTAGCGATGCTTCATCATGCAGTGGGCGAGGTTGCCGGCCGGAAAGGTGCCTGGGGTCTCGTCAAAGGCGGTATGGGCAGTATCACTCAGGCCATGGCGCGCTCGGCATCGGCCTACGGGGTTGAAATCCGAACCGATGCCAGCGTGGCACAGATCAATATCGAGTCCGGTCGCGTCACCGGGGTGACTCTGGAAAGCGGCGAGGTCATTGCAGCGCCTGTTGTAGCTGCCAACACCGACCCAAAGCGCACGTTTCTGAAACTGCTGGGCGCGGAACACCTGCCGGATGCCTTTGCGCGCGATATCAAGGCGTTTCGACAGGAGTCGGCTTCACTGCGCATGAATCTCGCACTCAAAGGCCTGCCCGAATTTGCTGCTTTCCCCTCTGCATCCGGAGTGGGTGACCACCACAGGGCCAGCATTACCTTTATCGAAAGTGCAGAACATCTCAATGAAGCTTTCCAAAGCGCCCGCAGCGGTAGGCCCGCCGATCCGCCCATTATTGAAGCCATCATTCCCAGCGCCATCGACGATACCCTGACCGATGATCCCGAACACCACGTGATGAGTTTGCTGTGTAAGTACATGCCCTACAGCTTGGCTGAGGGGCGGTCTTGGGATGACTGTAAGCCCGCAGTTGTCAGCAGCATCCTCGATTACGTCGAGACCTTTATCCCCGACATCCGCCGCTTACTTGTGGGTTATCAGTGCATGACGCCCCTGGACCTGGAGCGCGTCCTCGGCATGACCCGTGGTGATATATGTCATGGTCGGCTCGAGCCTGATCAATTGTTTAATATGCGCCCCCATCCTGAGGCGGCTCAATACGCTACGCCGGTGCCGGGGCTTTATTTGTGCGGCTCCGGGGCTCACCCGGGAGGGGGCGTCACCGGCGCACCCGGCCATAATGCGGCCCGCAGGATTCTTCGGGACCACTCGTGAGCTGACGCGCTACGGTCGGCTGTTTCTCCTGCTGTGCGAGGGGTGAGGATGACGCTTAGACGCAGCGCTGGCGGTCACACTTTGGAGCCGACAAGGCCGCTGGCCAGGTCGCGAACCGTTGGGCTCGCGGCGATGCGACCCTCGGCGAAATAGGCTTCATGCCGATTCTCGATCTCCTCGGGTTCATAGACGTAATTCACCATAATGCCATAGGAGCGCTGCACGCCCCGATCAGAGTCGTCACCGTACCAGTGGATCCTGTCCAGCAGGGCTCCGTTGCTCAGGTGAAAGCGGGCGACCGGGTCAATCGGAAGCGCACCGGCTTTTTCATTGATAAGGTAGTGGGCGCACAGGGGGAGCAGGGTGTCCTGCATCAAGGGGTTCGCCGCAAACTCGTCGTCGATATCCTCGAGGTAGGTGACCAGTCGATCCCATACGGCGTCCGGGAGTTGGTGACCCATCTCACCCTGAAGCGCTTTCACCGTCCAGGGTCTGAATCCGGGAACGGGGGACAGTGTTTCAAATCGCTTCAGGTGGGGTAGTTCACTGCGCAGCTCCGAGGCGACCTGTTTGATGAGGAAGTTGCCAAAAGATATGCCCCGCAATCCTTTGTGGCAGTTGCTGATGGAATAGAAGGTAGCGGTGTCGCATAACGCCGGGTTCTGCTGCAGCCGGTCTTCCTGTACCAGGGGCCCAATGGCATCACTGCTGCCGGCTTTGAGGGCAACCTGCACAAAGATGACCGGATCATCTGGCATGGCAGGGTGGAAATAGGCGAACAGGCGACGATCCTCCTTAAGCCTGCTTCTGAGATCACCCCAGCCCCTGATTTCATGAACCGCTTCGTATTCGATGAGTTTTTCCAGTGTGCTCGCGGGGGAATCCCAGCTGATTCGGCGTAGGCTCATAAAGCCGAGATTGAACCAGATCAGGAGCAGGCGCTTCAGGTCGTCGTCAATCTGCTTCAGCTCTGGATGCGTTGCCTCATGCTCCAGAAGGTCCCCCCGCAGCTTGACCAGACGGCCCGTTGCGTCCGGGACCTGGTTGAGCCGGCGGAACAGTCGGTTGCACCGGGGCTCCAAGGCCTTGCGCAGCAGGGTCAGGCTCTCGGACGTTGGCTCCGTCTGTTGTAGGACAATGGCGTCTTCAACCCGTTCCCGATCAACAAGGAAATCCTGGGCCAGACCGCCAAAAAAAGCGCCCTTCTCATCGGGGCTGAGTGCCTCATAGGCCGACAGGATTTGCTCTGCCAACGCGAGGCCCGAGGCTTCTCCCCGGTGCTCAACCAAGTCGGCACAGGCGCTGAGAACGGCGTCGGGACCCACCGGCACGTCATCTTTGCCGCCAGATTTTTGCCTCAGGATCACTCGGCCTGCCGCCAGTGCTGAAGCCAGCATCCGTGATATGGGGGCCCCGAATGTCCACTTTGTCGTGGGCTTGGATTGCTCCAGGATAGGATCCATGGGCTACAGCGACTCCTTGAGTTTGGGTTTCATGACTTTGCCCATGGCGTTGCGTGGCAGTGAATCCATCACCACAAGCCGTTTCGGTATTTTGTAAGCAGAGAGCCGTCCATCACACCAAGCTTTCAGTGCGGCGAGGGTCAGTTGCTGGGCTGGCCTGAGCACCACAGCGGCGGCTACAGCCTCGCCCCAGGTTCGGTCCTCGATACCGAGCACCGCCACCTCAGCAATGCCGGGGTGCGCCAGCAGTTTGCCCTCGATTTCCAGCGCCGACAGCTTGTAGCCACCCGATTTGATGATATCAATGGAAGACCTGCCCATAATCCGGTAATAGCCGTCTTCAAGCACAGCGACATCGCCGGTGCAAAACCAGCCATCCTTGAAGCTCGACGCCGTCGCCTCGGGGTTGTTCCAGTACTCGAGGAATACCGTGTTGCCTTTGATACGAATTTCTCCTGGGGCGGGGTGCTCCGTAATGGGCTGATCCTGATCATCGAACAACTGCACGGTAACCCCGGGCATGGGGAGACCCACACACCCGGCGCGGCGCTCTCCCCGGTAAGGATTGGATAAGGCCATGCCAATCTCTGTCATGCCATAGCGTTCCAGCAGGACCTGCTTGGTCAATGCCTGCCAGGACTCGAAGACCTCCACCGGGCAGGCGGCTGATCCCGAGACGTTCAGCCGCATTTCGCCAAAACCGTGTGTGATGGCTTTGGCTTCTTCCGGATTCAATGCGGTCAGGTAATCGATAAGTTTCACATAGATGGTGGGAACGGCCATGAACACATTAAACGTACCTGCCGCTACGTTGGTGCATAGCTGGGGCACATCCAGTTTTGGCATGAGGTGAACGGTCGCGCCAGACCACAGCGCACAGCTCAGCACGTTGATGATGCCGTGCACATGATGCAGGGGCAGAAACAGGGGAATGACGTCGGACGATTGCCATTCCCAGGCGTCAACCAATGCAGTGATTTGAGCGGCTACGGCTTTATGGGTGGTCACCACGCCTTTGGGTTTGCTGGTGGTGCCGCTGGTAAATACGATGAGTGCGCGTCGATCTTCGGAAAACGTTGGCAGCAACCGATCTTCCTCGGATAGGCAGGCCGCTAATGAGAGCAGTGTCACGGCGTTCTGGTCGCACAAGGGTCGGATAACATCCAAATGATCATCACCCGCAACAAGGCGCGTGACGCCAGTGCTGGTCAGGCAGTGTTCAAGTTCTGGAGGGGCAGACGCCGTGTTGAGCGGTACCGCGATGCCCCCCGCCCGCCATATGCCGTGCAGCATCGCGACATAACCGAGGCTGGCGGGCATGAGAAAAGCGATCCGCTCTTCCTCAAGATCAGATTTTCCCGCCAGCAACCCTTTCGCAACCTGGTTTATCAGGTCATCGAGCTCCGCATAGGTGTAGCTGCGCGCGTCCTCGACAAGGGCTGGCTTATCGGGATGCGTTTGATTTAGCGGCACTTGCATGGCTGAGCGGTCCCAAAAGCCTGCGGGTTGGACTGTAATGTAAGGTCTTCACCTTGGACAGGTCCAATTTTTTGCCTATTTTTGGAATGCCTGCACGCCTCATGGCGGTGGATTGGAGGCGTCAGATTCTGACTGTCCGCTGCGTCATCTGCCCTGCGCCCGGTTAAACCTATAACAGATCAAGGGCTTTGTAGTACGCCATGCCGATTGCCAGCAGTGGCCTGCCGAGAAGGGCGCCTCCTGGGAACGACCAGTGAGGGATCTTGGCCATTGCGTCGTGTCGCTTCGACCGGCCCATGATTTTTTCGGCGGTGACTTTGGCCATCATATGGGTAGGTGCAACCCCATGGCCGGAAAAGGCCTGAATGTAATAAACGTTGTCTCGCACCTGCCCAAGCTGCGGCATTCGGTTGATTCCGATGCCAATCCAGCCGCTCCAGGCGAAGTCAATGTTGACGGACTGGAGCTGGGGGAAGACCCGGCACATCTTGTCCCGCATGACGCCTTCCAGATTACTGGGTTCCATTCCGGTGTAATTGGAAAGCCCACCGAAAAGCAGGCGCCTGTCGGCCGAGAGTCGAAAATAGTCCAGTGCTGTCCTGGGATCACAGACAGCGACGTCCGCGGGCAGGATCTCTGCTGCCAGGTCAGCCGGCAGAGGCTCTGTCGCAACCACGGAACTGGCGGAGGGCATCACCTGCTTGCCGAGTTGGGGGACCAGACCTCCCATGTAGGCATTGCCCGCGAGGACCAGGGTTTTCGCCCGAATGCTGCCTTGTTCGGTACGGACTACGACTGTTTCCCCACGCTCAATCGCGACAACCCGGGATTGCTCAAAAACGTTTGCACCGAGGGTCGCCAGCGCCTGTGCCTCACCCATGCACAGGTTCAGGGGGTGGAGGTGGCCGTTGGCCGTGTTGTGCAAGCCGCCCAGGTAGCGCTCTGAATTGACATAGGCTTTCAGCTCATCGCGATCAAGCAATGTGTACGGATGCGGGTTGCCTATCGCTTTTTCGAATGCCTGCCATTCAGCAAATGCCTTCATGTGTCGTGGCTTCAGGGCAACGTCGCAGTAGCCCCATTTGAGATCACACTGGATTGCATAACGCTCGACCCGCTCGCGAATAACATCCCGCGCTTCGATTCCCATGGCATAGATGGCTTTGATGCCTTCATCGCCGATAGACCTTCGAAACCGTTCGGGTGTGTGGCCAATGCCGCCAATGACCTGGCCCCCATTTCGACCGCTGGCACCCCAGCCGATTCGATTCGCTTCGACAAGCGCAACGTCGACACCCCGCTCGGCGAGTTCAAGGGCGGTATTCACACCCGAGAAACCACCCCCAACGACAACGACGTCAGCGCTGGTATCGTCGGTGAGGGTAGGAAAGGCCGTCTGGCTGTTTGCCGTGGCTGCATAGAACGACGGCGTGTGCTCTCTGGTTTCCTGAATGGGTCGTAAGCCAAACATTTGCACCTCGGCAACAGGGCAACGTAACGGATAGTTTAAAGTGTATAGCAACACGGGCCTGATTGACGGACACCCGGGTCGACGGGTAGACAGGGATCAGGCAACTTTTTATGTAAAACAGGGATGGCGGTGCGCTTGTGACCATGAAATTTGCAGATCAGGCGGAGTTGGAGGCCTTTCTTCAGGCACACCCCGAGATCGAAGTCCTCGAATTGGTTATGCCCGATTTATCGGGTATCGCCCGCTGCAAACGAATACAGCGATCGGAATTCCAGCGCCTCTTTGGCGGCACCTTCTTATCCCCGCAGGCGGCCCCGCTCCTCGGCGTCCTGGGGGACTTTTATGAGGCCACGCCGCTACCGGAGTTGGCGGGCGATCCCGACCAGATTATTCGGCCCCTCAGTGGCACCCTCGCGCCGGTGCCCTGGTACGACTCGCCCGTGGGCCAGGTCATGGTGGCTTATACCGATGCGTCTGGCGGCGCAGACTGGGTGGATACCCGAGGCCCACTCCTGTCAGTGTTGGAGCGCTTTGCGGCAGATGGACTGCATCCAACGGTCGCCACCGAACTGGAGTTTTACTTGCTGAAAGCCTCCGATGACGAGCGCCCCACGCCGCTTAGAGGCGGTATACCGGGAACCAATCAGCTGCAGGAGGGCATCCAGTACTGTATGCCTGACGACCTGTTTGATTGCGATGCTTTTCTCAACGACGTTCGTATCGCCTGCGAACTACAGCATGTCCCCATGACAGCGATTCACAGTGAGTTCTCGCCGGGCCAATGGGAGATCAACACGCATCACCAGACGGACCCCGTTCAGGCGGGGCATCACGCGCTTTTGTTACGCCGAATCGTTAAGGGTTGTGCGCGGCGTCACGGGTTGGGTGCGACTTTTATGGCCAAGCCCTTCGCGGAAATTCCCGGGAACGGGATGCATATTCATGCCAGCATTTATGATGCTGCAGGGCGCAACGTCTTTGCCGATCCAGAGCCGGTCGAACCCCCGCAGATGAGGCCGTCACTGCGCCATGCCGTAGCCGGTCTGGCCGCGTTGCTTGATGAGTCCATGCTCTGTTTTGCGCCCAATCCCAACTCCTACCGCCGGGTCCAGGCAGCGGCCCTGGCACCCTCAGGCAAGAACTGGGGTTACGATCACAGGGACGTGGCGCTGCGGATTCCCCGTTCTCCTGAACAGAGTCGTCGCATTGAGCATCGGGTGGCGGGTGCAGACGCCAATCCCTATCTGGTGCTAGCTGCTGTACTGGCGGGCATTCACTGGGGCCTTGGGCAATGTGGTGACCCCGGGCCGCCGGTCCCGCGCGAAGCTGATCTTTCTAAAGATGAAACGACATTGCCCACGCGGGTGGATGAAGCTATTCGACTTTTTGCCGAGGGGCCTGTCCTGAAAGGTTACTTTGGTGAGCGGTTTTGTCGGGTCTATGGCGCCGTGCGGCTGGGCGAGAGCAACGATTACCACAGCCGCATTCCTGATTTGGATTACCGCTGGTATCTGCGCGCCCTCTAGTTCTGTATTCGATTGGGGTAATGGGGCGCTGTAGCTCGGACCGGCCACGACCGGCGAGCTTCAACGTCCGAGCCCAGTCCGACCCTATCTTTGGAACCATCAACCCCGACCTTAGGGGCGTCGGTTACGCGGCAGCTTGGTTCTCCGCCTCATCAGACACGTCGGCGTCAGCCTGTGCAGCCTCAAGTTCCTTCACACGCTGTTCCAGTCGGGCGTTTTCAGCTTTCGACTGATTGTAGGACTTCTGGAGCTGATCAGCCGCCTTGTTTTTCTCCGCCAGCTTACGCTTATTGGCATCCAGGTTTTTGCGCATGCGCTCGGGGTCGAACTTTTTCAGCGCTGCCAGTTCGGCGCGCTCGGTGGCGAGGTCTTTCTGCAGGGCCTTCAGCCGCGCTTTTACCGTAGCGACCTCTTCCTTCATGTTTTCCGCACGGTTGTGCAGTTCACGGTTTCGATTCTCGACGGCCTTGGTGTCGCTGGCTTTACCCGAGAGACTGGAGATGGTTTCCAGTTGGGTGGCGAGGGTGGATTGCAGCTCGTCGACGCGTGCCGTCAGGCTGTCCCGCTCATTCGTCAACGTTGAAATTTCTTTATCTTTACCTTCCAACTGCTCTTTGTACTCATCGCGCAGCTGGGCTTCCAACTCCATAATTTTTTCAAGTTTATTCAGTGTCAGCATGAAACGTTTTTACTCTCTCGTTCGGCCAGAGCTGCCACGCTGGGCGATGCACTGGTCTTTGGGTTCTGTCATCGGGTTAATG
>JAKMEU010000137.1 GCA_022425845.1 Luminiphilus sp.
GGTTCTGGGGGCGCGCTACACCAACGAGACCCGGGATTGGACGGGTTGCACCTACGTCGCTGACGACGGATCTCTCGGTGTGTTTTTGAATAATGTCTTTGGTTTTTGGGGCTCGCCTTTTGAAAAAGGACCGGGTGATTGCGGCACTATCGCGGATATAGGCGGCATCGATCCGGCCTTTCCCGCCTATTCCGACAGCATCGACACCAGCCGGGCGACGGGCAAAATCGGCTTGGACTGGCAGCCCTCCGATGACGTGTTGGTGTACGGGTCAATATCCAACGGTTTTAAATCCGGGGGCTTCAATGGCGCCAACTCCAATACGTCAACCCAGCTGATTCCCTATGAGGAAGAGGTCCTGACCGCGTATGAGATTGGCTCCAAAGCGACCTTAGCTGGTGGCAGCATGCAGCTGAACGGCGCTCTTTTTTACTATGACTATCAGGACAAGCAGGAGCAGGATGCCGCTGTGACGCTGGTTGGCAATATTTCGGGCCTGACCAATGTCGATGAGTCGGAAATTTATGGCGCAGAGATTGATTTGACCTGGCAGCCTACCGAACGGCTGACGTTGGCATTCAATGGCGCGTGGATTGAGTCGGAGGTGAAAGAGTGGCAAGCCGTCGATAGAGCGACCAGTGCCTGGCAGCCCGATGGTGGCGGTATTAACTACTACGACGCTTCGGGCCAGGAGCTGGCCATGACACCGGACTTCTCCTACACCGTGTACGCCCGCTATGAAATGCCGATCACCAATAGCTTGATGATGGATATCTCAGCGGACTACAACCAGACAGGGGAGACCACGGGGGGACCACGTCCTGAAGATGCCACGGACGACTACGGCGTGGCCAACGCGCGAGTAGGTCTCGGCTCCAACAGCGGTAATTGGCGAGTGATGGCATGGGTGCGCAATTTGACTGATGAAGACTACTATCCGTCCGCTTACGCTGGCGGCAATGGTCCCTATGTTCGCACCTGGGGCATGCCCAGAACCTATGGTCTGACGTTCAGCTATTTCATTGGGCAGTGATTGCTGGGGAAAAACCAACAGGGGCCTGCTCGGCCCCTTTTTTATCTCTGAAAAAGGCGTTGGGGGAATGACGATGTCCTATCTGACTAAATTCGCGTTCGCAGGGTTGTCGCTGGTGTTGTTGGCGGGTTGTGAGCAACAAAAGGTGTCCGGTGAGGGAGGAGCATCGATTCCCGCTGGGGCCGACACCGTCGTGATAAACGGCAATGTCTACACGGATGGCAGTTCATCCAGTCGCGTGGAAGCCTTCGCGGTCAAGGACGGTCAGTTTCTGGCAGTGGGTAGCAACGATGAGATTGCCGCCTATGTCACTGATGGTACCAAGATCCTTGATGTTGCCGGTGCGGCGGTTGTGCCGGGCTTGATTGACGCCCATGTGCATCCCTTTCAGGGCGGCGAAAAGGTTCTCTACAGCTGTAATTTCTCTTTCGACACGACCCCTGATGCACTTGCCGCAACCATCAAATCCTGCGCCGAGGCCGACGGTGCGCCCGAGTGGATTGTGGGTGGCCAGTGGAACAGCAATTTCTTTGTCGACAACGACATCGAATCCCCCAGGGCATTCCTCGATGCGGTCAGCGGCGATCATCCGGTATTTCTGGACGATGACTCTGCCCACCACGGTTGGGCCAATACGCGAGCCCTGGAGCTTGCCGGCGTGGCCCTCAGTCCTGACACCGCTGACCCCACGGGGGGCGTGTTTGTCCGGGACGAACAGGGCATACCCAATGGCGTCCTGCTGGAGGCGGCTGCCGGCGTGGTGTACTCGATTATCCCTCCCTACAGCCCCGCCCAGAAAGCGGCGGCTGTGGCCACCGCATCGACTATTGCCAACGGCTTTGGCGTGACCGCCTGGGGCGATGCGCGGGTGCCTGAGGCTGCAATGCAGGCCTACAAGAGCGCCGATGATGCGGGCCAGTTGTCGGTGCATGCGGTGCTGTATCAGCAGAGTTATGGCCATGGCGGTGAGCCCCAACCCCTGGAACCCGTGACGGCCTACGATGACCGGGAATCCCGATACGGAACCGCCAACGTCCACGCCAAGGCCATCAAGTTTTTCCTTGATGGCGTGCCGACAGCGTCCCGTTCGGCCCTGATGGTGGCCCCGTACACCACCGACGACATGCATCCTGAGCCGACTCTGGGCATGCAGATGATAGAGACTGAAGAACTCAATGCCGCGGTGAGCCGATTTGATGCGGCGGGTTATCTGATCAAGATTCATACCGCCGGGGATGGCGCGGTTCGGGTTGCCCTGGATGCCATCGCCCTTGCCCGGCAGGCCAATGGTGGTCCCGGGAGGCCGATTTCCCTGGCCCACGCGGGTTATATCGATCCGGCCGATCTGGGTCGTTTCCAGGCCCTGAATGCGGTTGCCGATTTTACGCCCTACCTGTGGTACCCGCGGCCCATCATAGAATCCGTGGTGCAGGCAGTGGGTATGCCCAGGGGTGCCGAGTACTGGCCAACGCGGGATTTACTTGATGCTGGTGCGCTGGTTAATGGCGGTTCTGACTGGCCCGCAGCAGCGGCTGATATGAATCCTTGGCCCGCTATTGAGTCACTGGTAACCCGACGTCATCCCACCAATGGCTCTGACGAAACGTTCTGGGCAGAGCAGGCGGTTGATCTGGATGAGACGATTGTCCTCTGGACCACCCAGCCCGCCCTGATCATGGGAATTGACGACCGGGCGGGCTCGATAGCTGAGGGCAAGTCTGCGGACTTTGTGGTGCTTAACCACGATGTGCACCAGGTCGCCATCGACGACGTTTCAGAGACCTTACCAACGCAGACCTGGTTCCGGGGCCGCCAGGTCTTTGCGGCGAACCCGTGAAGGTAACCCAGTGAAAGCCGCCCTGGGCCGCCGTGACTTCCTTGCCGCGATCCTGGCAGTAAGCCTCAGTCCCAGACTGCTGGCCGCTATAGGAGATGCCGGTGCTAGCTGGGATGGTGCGGATGGGACCACCATGGCCCATTGGATCGCCACCGGTAAGGCGACCCCCGGTGAGTTGCTGACCGAGGCCGTCACGCGGCTGCGGCGGGTCAACCCCCAGTTAAACCTGTTTGCCCAGGACCATATCGAGCAGGCCCTGGCCGCCGTGGACAATCCTCTGCCCCAGGGTGCGTTTTCCGGTGTGCCTTTCCTGCTCAAGGATCTGGGCGTAGAACTGGCGGGTACGGTAACCAGCGCGGGCTCGGCCTTGAACGCCAACAACCTGGCCACGGCCGATTCAACCATCGTGCGTCGTTTCAAGGACGCCGGACTGGTGATCTTCGGTAAGACCAATACCCCGGAATTTGGCCTCGCCCTAACCACCGAGGGGGATTTCCTGGGGGACTGCCTGAATCCCTGGAACACGGCCCACAGTACGGGAGGCTCCAGCGGTGGGTCAGCGGCGGCTGTGGCCAGCGGCGTGATTCCCATGGCCCACGCCACCGACGGCGGCGGCTCCATAAGGGTGCCCGCCACCTTCTGCGGCCTGTTTGGCCTCAAACCTACTCGCGGCTTAACTCCGGGGGGGAGGGG
>JAKMEU010000152.1 GCA_022425845.1 Luminiphilus sp.
GCCCCAGGCCTGTCGTTATTGCAGTTTGGGCAGTGTCTGTCGCTTTGCCGAAACCCGGGAGTTTGAAGACGACCTTCAGGAATATGGGGTTGGGGGTTTGTCTTGAGCGAGGGCGACAGACAGGCGCGACTTAGGGCGCTGGATCCTGCTTCGAGCTTTTGTGTGACCGCACCTGCCGGCTCGGGGAAAACCGAGCTGCTCACGCAGCGTATCCTAGCCTTGCTGCCAACGGTCGATCGGCCCGAAAAAATCCTCGCCATTACGTTCACGCGTAAGGCCGCGGCAGAGATGCGTGGGCGGCTACTCGACAAGCTCAACGAGGCGCGCCAAAACGTGCCGATAGCCGCGGCTCATGAGGAGCAAACCCGTACACTGGCACTGGCCGCAGTGCGGCATGCCGACGCACAGGGCTGGTCGCTGAACCCCGAGCATTTTAACCTGAGGACCATTGACAGTTTGTGCGCGGACCTGGCCCGTCAAATGCCGATATTGAGCGGTTTGGGCGGCGCCATCGAGGTGACCGAACAGGATCAGCCCCTGTTCGAAAAGGCGGTAGCGGAATTATTTAGCGGTTTGGGTAACGGTTCGCCTGCAGATCAGGACCTGCGCGGGCTGTTGCTGCATTTCAATAATGATTGGGAGGCTGTGCGTCGGCTGCTGGTGGCGTTGCTGGGGCGGCGGGGGGATTGGGCCCGCAGTCTTAGCCAACATCATGCGCCCGAGTCCGCGAGCCAGGCTCTGCTTGAGACTGTCGAGATGGTGGTGGCCTCGGTCCTGCAGCGGCTTCGGGCAGATCTCGAGCAATGGGTGGATGAATTGCAGGGGCTCGCCCAATTTGCGGCAGATGAATTGGGGCAACCCGACGTTGCTCTGGGCAATCATCCTTCAGCGTTGGCCAGCTGGCAGTGGGCAGCACACATCTTACTGACAGGAAAGAACGAGTGGCGTAAACCACGTGGCGTCACCGTGAAGTCGGGTTTTCCAGCCCAGTCCGAGGAAAAAAAACGTCTTCAATCGATGCTGGAAGCGCTGGGTGAAGGGCCCGTACCGCAATCCCTTTTAGAGCTGCGTGCCCTGCCGATCGTTTCAGAGAGCGACGTCAGTTGGCTTTTGGTGTTACGCCTCTCCCGGTTACTGCCGCTACTTCAGGCCCAGCTGCTGCTCGTATTCCAGCGTGAGGGCCGGGTGGATTTTACCCATATCGCGTTGGCAGCCGTCGATGCGCTGGGCACCGATGAAGAGCCAACCGACCTCGCGCTTCGCCTTGACTATCAGATTGAGCACCTGCTGGTGGATGAATTTCAGGACACATCCAGCCAGCAGTTCGAATTACTGACAAAAATTACTCGGGGCTGGGCCGAGCACAACGCCAGCGGTGCCAAACCCCGGACGGCATTTATCGTGGGTGATGGAATGCAATCAATTTACGGTTTTCGCTATGCGGATGTCGGCTTGTTTCTCAGGGCGCGAGAGGTCGGTATCGGCAGTCTGAAGCTTGAATACCTGGAGCTGGCTCAGAACTTTCGCTCGCAGGCCGGGGTTGTGAATTGGGTTAATGAGGTGTTTTCCCGGATTCTACCTGTCCGGGATGACGCTTCACGGGGTGAGGTAAGTCATACGCCTGCCATCGCGTTCCACGCCGAGCTGCCCGACCCTCCGGTCAATGTCCATCTTTTTCCAGAGGATGACGGCCAGTCTGAGGCCGAATGGCTGGCTGATCATATCGCCTCAATTCATGCGCTTGAGCCCGAGGCCAGTGTGGCGGTACTGGTTCGGGCGCGAGGCCATGTGAAACCCTTAATCTCTGCTCTGCAAAACCGGGACCTGCCCTTTGCTGCACGTGATCTCGACAAGATTCACCACTCTTCGGCCATTATGGACCTTCTCTCGCTGACTCGCTGGCTGGCGAATCCCGCAGATAATGTAGCTGCACTGGCGCTCCTCAGGGCACCATTTTGCGGTTTGACCCTCGCCGATATTCATCGCCTTTTTGAGGATCAGCCAAGACCTTTCAGCTTGCGCGCCGCGCTCCGCCAGGCGCCTAAAAGACTGTCAGAAGAAGCGGCCCTGCGCGCTGGTGTGCTGTTGTCCGCGCTGGATTGGGCAGAGGACAGGCGGGATAGGCTGTCGCTGCCGGTCTGGGTGGAGCAGGTTTGGATCAGGTTGAAAGCGCCGTGCACCCTGTCCTCGAACGGTGCGGCCGATGCGCTGAGTTTCTTTGAACTGCTCGGGCGCGCAGAGGTGCAGGGCATTGGCCTCGATCCGGACTGGTTGGACCGCAGTCTTGCGCAGCTGTATGCCGGTCATTCCCGGGCTCAGGCCAAAATCGAACTGATGACATTGCACAAGGCCAAAGGGCTGCAATTTGACTACGTGTTCATGCCGGCGCTCCATAAGGCAACCCGTGGCAATAATCGTCAGTTGTTGCGCTGGCACTATCATGATGATGGCGAGCAGCGACGTCTCCTGATTGCGGCTGACGATCGGTTGAAGGAGGCTTCCACGCTTTACAACTACCTCGACTGGCTGCAGAAGGGCAGGGACGCAGCGGAAATGCGCCGGCTGCTCTATGTGGGTATTACCCGCGCGCGTCACCGCGTATGGCTGAGCGGATCATGCAAGGAGGCGGCCGACGGCGAGGCAGGGCTTAAGTGGCCCGGGCCCGCAACCCCGCTGGGTATCCTCAGGGATGCCGTGGAAGCACAGGCGGTAGAGCACGTCTCTGAAGTTGCCCGACTGGAGGCGTCAAGCGCGTCGCCTGAGGCGGGCGCCTCGACGCTACCGCTTTGGCGACTCCCCGCAGCGGCACTGGCTGCTCAAGAAAAATCTCCCGACGCTTTGGCGGATAGTCACTTGGACCCGAGGTCAGGGGATCAGTCGCCCACCACCCTGTCGTTGACCGGCAATGCCGTTGAGCGTTTCATCGGGATTGTGACGCACCGTGCTCTCGAACTGTTGAGTCGTCGGCCCGAGTTACCCGCGGTCGTTGATGAACGCCTGTCTGGCGCCATACGGTTTGGTCTCTGCGATGCCGGATTGCAGGGCAATCTGCTCACCCAGTCTGCCGCTGCTGTGGAAGCAATGATCGCAGATACCCTCGCCGACCCAAGAGGGCGCTGGATTTTGGCGGCCCACCCGGGCGCCTCGAGTGAGTTGCAGCTGTCATCACGCGGTCCGGATGGCAAGCCAGTGCTTCAGGTTATTGATCGAACCTTCATTGATGCAGCGACCGGGGAAAGGTGGATTATTGATTACAAGACCAGTCGTCCTGCATCGGGTGAGACAGAGGCTGAATTTTTAACCCGCGAGAGTGAGCATCATGGAGCCCAACTGGCCCGTTACCGGTTGCTGATGGAGCAGCATGACCCTGCTGCCGCGACCATCAGGACTGCGCTTTATTTCCCGGCCGGCAGTCTTTTTCTTCCCGTTGAATAAATGGGGGGATCGGTGGTGGCCCCTTTTGGGCGATCATGCCCCCGGACCCATCCACTTTCGTTTGGAAAATTGACAGTGATCCTCTACCTGTGGCGGGGTCTGCAATTTGCGGTCGGGCAAATATTCGAGATGTAAGCAGGGCAAGTCTGGATATGCCTACACGGGCTATATGGATTACGGTTACACTCTCGGCCGCCCGCCACCCGGGTTAATTTGAAGGCACCTGATGCAGCATCTCACCGGACAGGAGGCGCGTTCTTGACAGACTCTGCCTCACAAAAGCGACTTGGCATCGCGCTCTCACTACTCGCCAACACGGTTTGGGGCTGCGCTGCGCTGTATTGGATACAAACCAAGCCCGTGGCCCCGCTCGATGTGTTGGCGCATCGTGGCGTCTGGACGCTCCCCGCGGTGCTGATTGTGCTGATCATAGCGGGTCGCTTCCGATCGACGATGCGGCTCGCCCGGGATCTGGGCACACTTAAATATACGGCGCTCGCAGCGGCCCTTATCTCGGTCAATTGGGGTGTATTCCTGTTTGCTGTAACCAATGGGCGTGCCACCGAGGCCAGTCTGGGTTACTTCATGCTGCCCATCCTCACGGCAATGGCGGGCGTTGTTGTTTTCAGGGAGACGCCCTCCCGTGCTCAGTGGATTGCAATGGTGTTGGCCGTGTCGGCCGTTGTATTGCAGTTGTTTGCGGCGGGTAAGTTGCCGGTGATCTCCCTGACGCTATCCCTGTCCTTCGCTCTCTATAGCGTTATTCGGAAGAAAATTCATGCCGATGCGATTCAGGGGCTCTTTCTTGAATCGCTCTTTCTCATGCCTGCGGGAATGGTCTGGTTGGTTCTGCACAATGGCGGGGGCATGCTTGAGCACGGATTGCGCACGGATCTTTTTCTCGTTGGTGCGGGCGCGATAACGGCAATCCCGCTGCTCACGCATGTTGCAGCGGCCAGGATATTACCGATGTCGACGGTTGGTTTTTTATCCTATCTCGGCCCATCGCTGCAGCTGTTGGTGGCGCAAACGGTTTTGGGTGAGTCGATCTCCGTCACGACGGCGGCTTCCTTCCTCATTGTTTGGTGTGGTCTTGCTTTTATTCTCCTCGACAACTTTCGTAGCTTTCGGAGGCAGCGCAATGCGAGTCGGTCAGCGGTGCCTCCGGATAAACGCCAGTAGCGGAACCGGCCGTCAATCCGGGGTTGCCCCTTCAGGAGTGGGCCAGCAAAGGCGTCTTCCCGTGCTCTGCTCAAGATCAATGATGTCCTGCTCGGTATCGATATCCCGTATGTAGTGGTTGTTGTCGCTCTGCCATTGCTGAGCGACCCGGGTGGGCGTCTGCCGCCAGTGACCCGATCCCAACCGGCTATCCCCCGCCTCGAGCAGCGCTCTGATCCGTTCGTCGAAAATAACAGGGTTCCCCGGTATGCCGTTGACGCAGGGGCCCAGAAATTCGACGTTCGGGCCGCGATTCTGAAAGGCTTCGACGAGGGTTCGGTAGTCTTCGGTAGTGACCAGAGGTAGATCGGCGGGGCAGACCATAAACCCCTGTAGGGTTCGGGGTAGATGGCTCACGCCGAGACGGACCGAACTCGTCTGCGAGTGGGTTTCGCCAGTCTGCCCAATAATATCCACATCCAGGTCAGCGAGCAGGGGTTCTATGCGTTCCCGATAGTGCCCCAGGACGACTACAATCGGTGCGACGGGTACGGCTTGCAAAGCCCTTACCTGAAGTTTGATAAGGGGTACACCGTCAAGTTCTAAAAGGCACTTGGGTTTGCCGCCAAGCCGAGAGCCTGCACCGGCCGCGAGTACCACTGCGCCAATGGATGGCTGTCCACAGGACGGCGCCTCAGGGGACGTCATCGTTGGGTCGCCTCGCTTCATGTAAGTGGTTGGAATCCCGGGTCGCCGCCCCATGATGCCCATCGGCAGTTTGCGCTCCCATTTTGTTCATCGAATGTATGTGGTGGGGTAAGTTGAGCGTGAGCCAAAGGCTCCAACAACCCATCAGAAGCAGGGTAACGCCCATAAAGCGGCGAAAACCGCGTTTCCTGAAATGCACCGCTGCCCGCTGACTCAGCAGCGTCGTGCCCAACATGGCCGGCAGGGTGCCCACGCCAAAGAGCATCATCAGAAAAGCGCCATCAAACGGTCCTCTGGCAGTAACGGTAGCCCAGGCGAGAGCACTGTAAACAAGGCCGCAGGGCAGAAAACCCCAAAGCGATCCCAGAATCAGGGCGTGCCCCAGATGCTGTGGTGGCATGAAAGCTGACAGCAGCGGTTGCAGCCAGCGCGAAAACAGACCGCCCAACTGCTCCAACTGGCGAACCCCATTCCACAGCTCCAACGTGTGCAGTCCCACGGCTATGAGTAGAAGACTGGCCGCGACACGCAGATAAACGGTGTATTCCGCAAGCGATACAAAAACAGCGACCGAACCCACCAGGCCGCCAATTAGGCCATAGCCCAACAGCCTCCCTGAATGGTAGGTCAGGGAGAAGGCGACTGGGTGACTTCCCGGTTTATGCAGGGCGAGGGCCATTCCGCCACACATCCCCATGCAGTGACCCGCGCCGGCGAGACCCAGTATCAGTGCCGTGGTTACCTCAGTTCCCGTCATCGTTGTCGCTCTGCTGGGGTGTGCTGGTCAGGTCGTCATTGAGTGCTTTCCAGGCATCGTTATCCAGGTCGTCATACTGGCCCCGGTTGACCGACCAGATCAGTAACCACGCCACTAAAACAACAAAGATAAGAGCGATGGGAATCAGTAAATAAAGGCTTTCCATAGAATCAGGGGGCAAGGCGCCGCAGTCTAAGTGCATTGAGGACGACCAGAAGAGAGCTGGCCGACATGCCAAACGCGGCGACCCAGGGCGGCACGAGCCCCATAGCCGCCAATGGCACGCCGGCAAGATTATACCCCGCAGCCCAAAATAGATTTTGTCGCGTAATCCGCTGTGTTGCCATCGCCGCCCGCCGCAGGGTCAGTATGCTTTCAATACGGTCGTCATCGATCACGAAGTCAGCCTGCGCCTGTGCCAACGCAGTTGCACCGGCTACAGCGATAGAGACATCAGCCGCTCCGATCAGGGGCGCATCATTCAGGCCGTCACCCACCGCCAGCACGGTATGACCACTTTTTTGGCGTTTTTGCAGGGCCTTCAGTTTGTCGTCAGGTCGAAGTGCCGCCGAAAACGGTATGTCGAGGGTATTGGCCATGACACGCACCCGTTCTTCGGTGTCCCCCGACAAAATTTCAAGGCTCATGGACTGCGCTTTAAGGCTTTCGATGACGTGTCTCGCGCCTTTGCGCAAAGCTTCCGTCAGAGCGATCCAGGCCAGCCATTGGTTATCGCTGACGAGGGCGATCCAGTAATGCGAATCATCAGGTTTAACGGGCATTCTGGGTGCGATATCTCGACAAAAGGTTTCGCTTCCCAATCGCAGGCGAACCCCGGTTCCCTCATCCCAGCCTTCCACACCGGATGCTGTAACGACCTCGACATCACGTAAGGAGGCCTCCGCAGCAAGATCGTGAAATGACCTTGCTGCCGGATGATTGCTGAAGCGTTGTAATGCTGCAGCATAGTTGAGCGCTTGCTGCGCTGTTATGGTGTCGTCGGTGATGACGGTATCGATGATCAGCTGGGTTTCTGTGAGTGTGCCTGTCTTGTCGAAGATCGCGTGATCCGCTGCCGCCGCGGCGAGTAAGCCGCTTTCACCACGGACCCTCACGCCATGTCTCAGTAGCCAGGCATTTCCCGATGCCAGTGCAGCCGGGGTAGCCAGCGAGAGCGCACAGGGACAGGCAACGACAAGGACGGCGATTGTTGACCACAGGGCCCGGGTGGGATCAACCACCAACCAATAGACGCAAGTCGTGCCGGCAGCCACAAGGATGAGGCCGATGAAGCGAGCTGCAAATTGGTCGATCAGCTTCATGTGGGCGGGCTTGTCACCTCGTGCCTGTTCTACATCTCCGGCAAGGGCTGCGAGGCGCGATTCAAAGAAGCGACTCTCTACGGTTAGCTCAAGTCCTGCACCTTCATTGATGGTACCCGCATAGACCCGCTCTCCCGGGCGCACACTGCGGGGTAGTGATTCACCCGTGAAAACCTGTTCGTTTACAGATGAGCATCCGGCCTTCACGCAAGCGTCAAAAGCGATGGCCTCACCGGTGGGGACTCGAACCGTATCGCCTTTTTTGATTGTATTACGAGGGACTCGCTGCCACTGCGTGTCACGAAGTGTCGTAACAAATTCAGGCAGTTGATCAGCGAGTTGGACCAGTTGTATCAGGTCCCGGTCGCGTAACCGCTTTTCTATGTAGCGAGCCAATAGCAGGAAGAAGATGAACATGGTGACGGAATCAAAATAGGTCTCTCCGCCGCCCCTCAGTGTGGACCATACGCTGGCTGTGGTGGCAAGCATCAGGGCCAGGGACACCGATGTGTCCATGATCAGCACACCCTGTTTCAAATGCTGCCAGGCGCTTTCGAAAAACCCCCGGCCGCTGTAAGCCAGAACAAACAGTGTCAGTGGCATACTGACAAGTCGCAGCAGCTGCTTCAGATCGGCATCGATCCCCTGTAGTGATCCAGCGTGAAGTGCGATGGAGAACATGCCGACCTGCATCATGCCTAAAAAGGCAATGCCAATGCGGCGCAGATCCCGCCGGTTCTCGGCGTGCATATGCTGCATTCGGGCATCCGCGCGCCAGGGCTGAACGCCATACCCCAGGTCCTGCAGCACCCTGATCGCGCGGCTGGGACGTGCGTCAGCGGCCAGGATGATCACAATTTTGCCCAGTGTGAGCTGGGTGTGCACCGATTGGACGCCCGGAGTGTCAAGAAGGAACCGCTCAATAATCCATGCGCACGCGGCGCAGCTCATTCCGGTGACCATGAGCGGGATTTGAAAACAGCCGGTCGCTTCTTCGGCAAACGTAGCCAGCCAGGCTGGCTCGTCGTAGTACTGCGCAACAGATGCGTCGTTCAGGTCGGCATCCGGGCGGGGAGGGTAGTCGGACCGCTGGCGGT
>JAKMEU010000163.1 GCA_022425845.1 Luminiphilus sp.
GGGTATACAGCTCGTTGCGCGTGGCCGAGTAGCTCTCTTCCCGCCATTGGGCGCCTGCGGCAAACCCTACCGGGCCGGCGTTCATCTCGAACAGGTCGCCGCTGACGACAAAGTCGGCGACAGTGAGGTCGGTTTTCTTGTTGGTGTAGGTCTGGTAGCTCAACCAATCTATGAGTTCAGGCGAGTTTGTGCTCGGATCGAAGAGGTTGAAGGATTCTGTCCCGCTGGGACCGCCATTGCCGGCCAACGCTGCATTAAGCCGTGACGCGATGGTATCGGGCTGATACACCTCGCGATCATTTTCCGAGTAGGTCAGGGCCCCCATCCAGCTCCAGCCGCTGCCAAACTCGCCGTCAAGTTGCAGGGAGGCGCGCAGGGTGTCGCTATCTCGGGGTGCCAGCGGTGAGGGGGCCTCGGAGCCCAGGGGGCGGCCGTACCAGCGCACCGGCACGTTGAAGGGGCTGCCGGCGTTGCCGGGCAGAATGGTCGGAAAGGTCAGCGCCGGGTAGGAGGGCGATTGGGGATTGTCCTTCACCTCGTGGTGGGTCCAGCCCAGCTCTGCCGTCATGGACAGTGAATCGGAGAAGTCGTGAGTCAGGTTGCCGTACAGCTGCTGCTTTTCTTCCTTGTTGACGATATTGAATCGCGGGCCGTAGAGGAAGCCGCATTTGGTGCCACCACCGGTGCCAGGTCCGAACGCCCCCTCAGGCACGAAAGGGGTGCCGGGGGCACCGCCATTGGCGCTGCAGGCGGGGTCCGGTACGGTCTCCAGAAAGCCATAGCTGCCCGCGTAAGCGCCGGTACCGGTCGCCCCGGGGCCCAGGGTCAGGAAGCTCCTGCCCAGGGAACTGATGGCGTTCTCGGTGGTGTAGGGCCGCTCTGCTGAGCTCAGGGGATCCTGGCTGATGTAGGTACCGGCAAGCGTCACGCGGGTGCGGTCCGTGCCAAAGCCGGCCAGCAGATTGACGTCGTACTTGCCCGCGCCACCGTCACTGATTTCCTCATAACCGGTGGAAAATTCCACGCCCTCAAAGTCGTCGCGAAGAATGAAGTTGACCACGCCGGCGACCGCGTCCGAGCCGTAGGTGGCGGTCGCCCCCTCTTTCAAAATTTCGACTCGCTCCAGCGCCGCCATGGGGATGGTGCTGGTGTCGACGAACACGCTGCCGTCGTTGGCCGTGGCGGCAGTAATGGTTTGCCTTTTGCCGTTTACCAGCACCAGTGTAGAGGTCAGGCCCAGGCCCCTGAGGTTGACGTTACTGGTGCCCTGGGTTTCGCCGGAAGTAAAAGAGTCAGGGTTGTTTTCAGTGCCCGAGCTGACCGAAAGTTTGCTGGTGAGTTCGCCAACGTCCACAGCGCCCGAATTGGTGATGTAGTCGTTGGATAAGACTTCCACCGGCGAGGCTTCGTCCTCACTGGTAGAGGCAATATAGCTGCCCGTGACCACGACCTCCTCAACAACGGTGCTGCTGTCCTGTGCCAGTACCACGCCGCTGATAGCCAGCCACAGCGGAGCCGTTGCAAAGCCCGCTAAACCTTTTCCCAAATGACGATCGCTTACTGAATGGGTTCCCATCAAGACCTGCCTCTCGTTTAATTTATGATTATGGTGACTATCCACCGGCCCGCTTTCACCGGGCAGCGCGGAAGTATAGTGGGTTGAAAGTGTGGGTCAATTCACAGTTTTGAGTGTGGAGTGTCCCGTCGGATCGGGGGGTTCAGGACCCGCAGGAGCGTATCCGTGGGGACCGAGGCGGTGGTTACTCCATGCCGGCAAGACTGCAGTGGAGTCGATTCATACCGCGAATCCAGCGATCATAGTCCGCGGTTTTCCGCTGCATGTACTGGGCGACCTCGGGGTGGGGCAGGATCAGGAAGGATTCCCTGTCGAGCCCCTCCACAACACAGTCTGCGACCACCTCCGGTTCCAACATGCCGTCAACAGCCGCGGCCCGAAGGCCCCCGTTATCCATTTGGTCACTGGACAGTGTCGTCATGGCTGTGCGAACGGCCTGGGGGCACAGCAGGGATACCTTTATGCCCTGATGTCCGTAGGTGAGTGCGAGCCATTCGCCAAACCCTACGGCAGCGTGTTTGGTAACGCCGTAGGCGGCACCTCCTACCTGATTGAGCAATCCCGCCGCTGAGGCTGTGTTCAGGAAATAACCCTGCCCACGCGCGACCATCCGGGGTACCAGGTGTCGTGCGGCATAAACGTGGGCCATGACGTTGACTTCCCAACTGGTTTGCCATTCCGAATCGGGGGATTGCTCGCTGGGCGCCAGGCCAAGCCCGGCATTACTGCAAAAAAGGTCAATGGGGCCGATTTCGGATTCAGTAGCCTCGATGATGCGCTGGATATCAGCCTCACGGGATACGTCGCCCACCATGGACACACAGCCCGTGTCCTGGGCTGTTTGTGCCGCGTTATCTGCGTGTACATCAGCCGCGATAACCTGTCTGGCCCCCTCGGTAACAAATTTCTGCACGAGTGCTCGCCCGATGCCACTTCCAGCGCCGGTCACGACGATTACTTTATCTTTTATTTTCAAGGGTAAGGTCTCCAGATGAATTTTTTGGGGCTACGGTCAGCGCCAGCATTGCACGATTTTTTCCAGCTTTATGGAGCCCGATTAAAGACCGGCGGTCGCTTTTCCAAAAAGGCGGCCATGCCCTCCAGCGCATCCGGGGTGTCCATGTTGTCAGCCACCGCCTTGCACTCGGCGGCCAGTAAGGCCTCAAAGCTCTTATCTTCGCTGCCTATCAGCACGTCAAGCATGCTGCGTACTGCCTGTGCCGGTTGCCTCGCTAATTCCTCAGCCAGCGCGATGGCCCGCGCCTTGAGTTCCTCAAGAGGCCAAACCTCATGAACAAGACCAATGCGACAGGCTTCGGGGCCGGAAATCTTTTTGGCTCTGAGGATCAGGTCGAGTGCATGGTCCCGGCCGACACATCTGACCAGGCGCGCGCTGCCTCCCCATGCAGGCACCGCTCCCAGATCCATTTCAGGCAAGCCAATCTGGGCTCCCGTCTCGGCGGCGAGTCGAAAATGACAGCCCAGTGGAAGCTCCAGGCCGCCACCCAGACAGTAGCCGTACAGGGTAACCACAGAAGGCTTTCCCATTTGTTCAATGCGGGCGATCAGTCGATGCCGCTGGGCGAACAGGGCAGTGGCTCCACCGGCTCGTGCTCTGCCCGCTGGCATCTGCTTGAGGTTCATGCCTACAGAAAAGTTGGCATCACCGGCGCCCGTGAGAACCCAGCTCCTGATGGCGTCGTCTGTGGCGATATCCTCG
The DNA here is from genome assembly GCA_022425845.1 of Luminiphilus sp. GTDB lineage: Bacteria > Pseudomonadota > Gammaproteobacteria > Pseudomonadales > Halieaceae > Luminiphilus. The sequence goes on from JAKMEU010000163.1 coordinate 3,297, forward strand.
ATGGCTACTTCCAGTGCATCGATAAACTCCAGTGACATGCGGTTGTAGGGTTCATCGTTAATGGTGATGACCGCGACTGCATCGTTGCGCGTCAGAGTCAGGGGCGTCGACATAGTTCAGTTCCTTGGTGTCGGGTGGATCATGATGCTCCGGTGGGTCTGTGTAAGCCCGCTTGAATGTTTTGGCCCTCTAGTCCAGCCCAAGGGCTTTGGCTTCCTTTGCCAAAACACGGGCAACCGCGGGATGCTCTCGTACCGCAGCGACCAGTGCTGACATGCGGGGCCATTGATTGTTGTCGATCTCATAGCCCGCGTAGGAGGCGTTAAAAAAAGGCGAGGCGAGGCTCAGGTCAGCCAGGGTAAAGTTGCCGAACAGCCATCCGTGGTCTGGAAGCTGTGCTTCGAGATAGTCCAGCATGGGGGGTAGGCGTTCCTCGGTGATTTTTGTGATTAGGTTTTCATCGGGTTCTTGCTTGAAGGCGCGTGGGCGCATAAAACGCTGAAAAAATATGCCCGCTGCCATATCGGCAATAGCGCCTCCCCCCAGTTCTTCCAGCCAGTCTGCCCGGGCCCTGTCCGCCGCATCATCGGGGTACAGTGCGGGTTCAGGGTAGGCATCTTCAATATATCTGCAAATGACTTTTGAGTCTGCGAGGGTCAGGTCGCCGTCTGTCAGTGCGGGGATTTTGCCCAGGGGGTTAATGGCGAGGTAGTCGCTGTCGCCAGAAAACGGCATCTGGGGAACAATGTCGTAGGGAATTTCTTTGATATCCAGTGCAATGAATACTTTCCGGACAAAGGGGGAGCCGTGTACGCCATAAACGGTGATCATGATGGAATCCTTAGCTGTTTGAAGTAGGGTTATGGGGCGCTCCAGTTTTGCCGCGCATCAGTTTCTCGGTCAATAGCGTGAGAGACAGTAGTATCAAGCCAACCAGGAACCGAGGGTCGCCCAAATACAAAGAGGTCTCTATGGGATAGGCAATGGTTTTTTCCAGCGCGGCAAGTTTGAATTCATGGCGGTCCAGTGTGACCGGGTTGCTGATGATCTCCATGAATGCGCGACGGCTGCGGTAGCGCATGACGGCTCCATCGCTCCACTGCTCCGCGTTATCAATGCCATGGAGGTCAATAACCTGATGAACCGCAAAGCCCGCGAGTATCGGATGGCAGGCGCGCTTGAGTAACTCCGGCCACATGTGTTCCATATAAACAT
>JAKMEU010000189.1 GCA_022425845.1 Luminiphilus sp.
CAGGCCAAAAAACGTGTTCTTCGGCTGAATAAGGAAACTGCCCTGCCTGGGCAGATAGCTGCCACCCCCGGCATTAAAGCCGAACATGCACATAATGCTGGGGACTACGCCGCTGATCTTGCGCAAAGCCGTGAATGCGTCGGCATAGCCATCCAGACCGCCCACGCCGGCAGGTATGTAAGCGCCGGCGGAGTCATTCAGGCCGACCAACGGAATACCCCGCGCCGCTGCAAGCTCAAACAGACGAGCCAGCTTTTTACCATTGGTCGCGTCCATGGATCCGGCCCGGACCGTAAAATCATGCCCGTACACAGCCACGTCCCTGCCGTCGATCTGAATGATGGCAGTTACCAGGGAGGCCCCGTCCAGATTGGGCCCCCAATTTTGATAGAGAACCTGAGGATGGCCATCGGCGAGGTAACGAATGCGCTCCCAGACCGTCATTCGACCCTTCAGGTGCTGTCGTTGAATACTCCGCTCACCAGCGGCCTCATAGGGCCGCCGCTGTAAGGTGACAGCGCGCGCGAGGGTTTGCTCATAGCGCCCCAGGTTTTTGCTATCCTGCGCCTGAACCTGGTGAAACGGATTGGTCAGAACCGCATGGGCGTCACTGCCATCCTGAGCACCGGCTGTGGGTTCCCGGTCAGATTGATCGGTCATGGGGGCAGTCCATCCTCATGGTTTATGGGGTGCGATGCAAAGACTCTCGCAAGAGGGTTCTACTTAGGGTTAAATGGCGCCCCTCTAACGCGGACCCGTAACTTACGGTTAAGGGCTGTATTGTGTCAATTTGTTGCGATCTGATCATCAAAATCCTTGAAAATCCATAGTACTCACTGCAACTCGGTACCCTATACGGATGATGCCGTAACGTGGGGCCGCCGGTTTGCCGACCTGGACGGGTTCGTCCTGTTGGACAGCCGCAAAGGTGACACGGGAAGTGGCCGTTACGACATTATCACTGCCCTGCCGGACAGGCGCTTCCTCGCATCTGACTTCGCCGGAGACGCAAATCGCTGGATGAATGCCATAGAGGACGCCGTCGTCGGTGCGGGGCGTCCGTCTTCCCGATTGGCTGTCGGCTTTCTCGACTTTGAAACGGCTACCTCAAGCACCCTTGGCATACCCTGTGAGCCCCTACAGCCCGCTGTTGCGGCAATATACTCCTGGTACCTGCTACAGGATCATTTTAAGCGGGAGTCATGGCTCATCATGGATCCTGAAATCGCATCCGACATTGCTTCTGAAGTGACTCGGCGTACGCAACCAGAAGGTCTTGAAAATAGCTTTAATTTCAATATTAAACAGATATTTAAAGGTGAAACCTCAGAGCAGGATTATATAAAAAAGGTCGGCGAAGTGCGGGAACTGATCGCCGCTGGCGACTGCTACCAGGCCAATATCGCCCAGCGGTTTATCAGCCAATATGCCGGATCAGAATTTGGTGTGTACATGGCCTTACGCAATGTCGCCCCCGGTGACTACTCCGCGTTTCTCGGACTTGTGCCCAACCATGCTGTCATCTCACTCTCCCCAGAGCGGTTCCTGAGCGTAGAGGGGCGCCAAATCCACTCCCAACCCATCAAGGGCACCCGTCCCCGATGTGCCGATGCCGCTGAGGACGCTGCATCCGCCCGCGCCCTGCTTGACTCTGAAAAAGACCGAGCGGAAAACATCATGATTGTCGACTTGCTGCGCAACGACCTTGGGCACCTATGCGTGGCGGGCAGTGTCCACGTCAGCGAAATCTGCGCGCTGTACAGCTACGATAACGTTCACCACCTCGTTAGCCGCATCGAAGGTAGCCTGCGGGACGATGTCACCCCGGGCACTGCACTGATTGCTGCCTCACCCGGAGGCTCGATTACAGGGGCACCTAAAAAACGAGCGGTAGAAATTATCAAGTCGCTGGAAACAGCGCCCCGAGGCGCTTATTGCGGCAGCATTTTCGCGCTGACAAGTGAGGGCTGGCTGGAGTCCAGCATCGCCATTCGAACGCTTGAGGCTATCGATGGACAGCTCTATTGCTGGGGCGGCGGTGGGATCACCTGGGACTCCGTCCCAAAGGACGAGTATCGAGAGACCTTGGACAAAGTCACAGCCTTTATGGCCGCGCTGGAGACTCAATAGGTGGGTAGTTCAATGTGCCCGTAAAGTGCTTCCCGGTCTGCGGGATTGGTCAGTGACAGCGCCTCGACGACAATGTCCCGGCTTAAATGGGGCGCCAATGCGAGAATAAAATCAAACATAAAGCCTCTCAGAAAGGAGCCCTTACGAAACGCAAGGCTCGTTACACTGCTGGCAAACAGGTGATCTGCCTCGAGTTTGACGAGATCGGAGTCGAGCTCTTCATCATGTGCCAGCCCCGCAATGATGCCGATACCAAGGCCCAAGCGGACATAAGTCTTTATGACGTCAGAGTCCACCGCCGTGAACACCACCCTGGGTGATAACCCTCTACTGTTGAAAGCATCGTCGAGCTTCGAGCGACCCGTAAAACCAAAGGTATAGGTCACAATAGGATGTTCAGCAACGGCTTCCAGCGAGAGTCGATCCATCTCTGTGAGGGGATGACCCTTGGGTACCACGATGCAGCGATTCCAGCGGTAGCATGGCAGTAAGACCAGAGAACTGAACTGCTGCAGGGCTTCTGTGGCAATAGCAAAGTCTACGCTTCCCTCGGCCGCCATCTCAGCGATCTGCGGCGGGGAGCCCTGCTGCATTTGCAGCGCCACATTGGGATACGCGGCCATGAAATCCTTAATAATCGGGGGTAGCACGTACCTTGCCTGGGTGTGGGTCGTGGCGATCGAAAGCGTCCCGCTGGTTTCGTCGGAAAACTCCTGGGCCACACGCTTGATGGCATCAGCCTTCCTCAGCATCTCGCCCGCCAAATCCAGGATAACTTCCCCAGCTGGCGTGATATGCGTGAGATGCTTACCACTACGCGCAAATACCTCGACCCCCAACTCATCCTCAAGCAGGCGAATCTGCTTGCTGATTCCGGGCTGCGATGTAAACAGGCTTTGGGCTGTGGCCGATACGTTGAGATCGTGGTGCGCCACCTCCCATATGTACCTAAGCTGTTGTAATTTCATCTGGCGTCCTCCAGCACACACTCGCCAAGAGGCAAAAGTAACGCCAGTTGCCGCTGAGCGCCAGTGGTTTTGGAATAGAAGTTTGGTTTCTTATTCTAATTGGTGAAGACGCTTTACTCGGCGTTGGCTACACCGTGGGGAACATGGCCGGTCGTAATATGGTCTGCAGCACGCTCGCAGTGGGTTTGCTGGTCATCGAAAAACACGTCGGCGCGATAGGCCTTCAAAAACTCTGTTTTATCCAGTCCACCCAGAAAAATAGACTCATCGATTCGAATATCCCACGCCCTGAGGGTTCGAATGACGCGTTCGTGAGCCGGCGCAGAGCGCGCCGTAACCAGCGCCGTCCTGATGGGCGCCTGATCCTCAGGAAAAACTTGCTGGAGTTGCTGTAGGGAGGCCAGAAAACGCTTGAACGGTCCGCCTTGAAGCGGCTCATGCCGTGCTGCACGCTCACTCGCGGTGAAGGCCTCCAGCCCCTCTTGCTTGAAAATCTTCTCCGCCTCATCGGAAAACAGTACGGCATCGCCATCAAAGGCAAAACGTAGTTGCTGATCCTCATTTTCCGAGCGAGGGCGTGACACAAGCGTCGCCGCTGCCACATTGTTTTCGAGTGCTTTCCGCACATCATCCGACTCGGCCGAAAGAAACAGCTGGCAGCCAAAAGCATTGATGTAGCGCCAGGGTGACTCACCGCCGCAAAAAGCCGCGCGTGTGATGGGCAACCCGTAGTGCTCAATCGAATTAAATACGCGAAGACCCGTGTCCGCGCTGTTTCGCGAGAGCAGGACAACTTCGACCTGCATAGCGGCCGATAAATCC
>JAKMEU010000206.1 GCA_022425845.1 Luminiphilus sp.
GTATGATCGAGGAGGTCCAGAACTATGTTCCCGGCTACCGCCTTGTTAATGGCCCTGTTTTCGACGGCAACCGGGTTTCAATTTTTTTGGAAGTGGAGGGTCTCGGCGACTTTCTGCCCAGCTATGCCGGCAATCTGGACATCATGACCGCCGCCGGCCTGCGAACGGCTGAAATGTTCGCTGAGGAAGTCGCCGCAGGTCACTTCACCCTCCCTCCCCGATCGCCTTAAGGAGTACGCATCATGAATTTGACAGGTAAAAGCGTTCTGCTGCACGACATGAGCCTGCGCGACGGGATGCACGCGAAGCGCCACCAGATTTCCCTCGATCAAATGATCGACATTGCTCAGGCGCTGGATGAGGCGGGCATGCCATTAATTGAAGTTACCCACGGTGATGGCTTGGGGGGTGCCTCCGTAAATTATGGTTTTCCTGCCCATACCGACGAGGAGTACCTCAGCGCCGTTATTCCAAAGATGCGGCAAGCAAAAATTTCCGCGCTGTTATTGCCCGGAATCGGCACGGTTGATCACTTGCGGATGGCGCATGATCTCGGGGTCAGTACCATAAGAGTCGCTACGCACTGTACTGAAGCCGATGTGTCGGAGCAGCATATTGGGATGGCGGCTGAACTGGGATTGGACACAGTCGGCTTCCTGATGATGGCCCACATGGTGTCCAGCGAACAACTGGTGCAGCAAGCACTGCTGATGGAAAGCTATGGTGCAAACTGCATTTACTGCACCGACTCCGCCGGATACATGCTCCCGGACGAGGTCACTGCCAAAATCGGCGCGTTGCGGAGCGCGCTAAAGGAAACTACGGAAATCGGTTTTCACGGCCACCACAATTTGGGCATGGGAATAGCCAATTCCCTCGCGGCCATCGAGATGGGAGCATCCCGCATCGATGGCTCCGTTGCCGGACTCGGCGCCGGGGCCGGTAACACGCCGCTGGAAGTCTTCGTTGCGGTACTCCATCGCATGGGTGTAGAGGACGGCATCGATCTTTACAAGATCATGGATGCGGCAGAAGACCACGTTGTACCCATCATGGATGATCCGATTCGGATCGACCGGGACGCGCTCACTTTGGGCTATGCGGGTGTTTACAGCTCATTCCTGCTTTTTGCGAAACGTGCTGAAGCAAAATACGGCGTTCAGGCGCGGGATCTTCTGGTGGAATTGGGGCGCAGGGGCACCGTCGGAGGCCAGGAGGACATGATTGAAGACCTGGCCCTGACCATGTCAAGGCAATCGAGTTAGGCTTCGAACGTTCTGAGAAAGCGCGCCGCCGGAAGTCACCGGCGGCAGCCTAGCACGGCCCTAAAGGGCCGCTTCAAGCTCAGGCAGGGCCGTAAACAAATCGGCTACCAGTCCGTAGTCCGCCACCTGGAAGATAGGGGCGTCCTCATCCTTGTTGATGGCAACAATGACTTTGCTGTCTTTCATGCCGGCCAGATGCTGGATAGCACCAGAAATACCCACCGCTACGTAAAGGTCAGGAGCAACGATCTTGCCCGTCTGGCCCACCTGGTAATCGTTGGGCACAAACCCCGCATCAACTGCGGCACGAGACGCGCCAATAGCGGCGCCCAGCTTGTCGGCAATACCTTCCAGCAACTGGAAGTTATCGCCATTTTGCATACCACGGCCCCCCGAGATAACCACGGATGCCGCTGTAAGTTCGGGGCGATCTGACTCGGCAACTTCTTCACTGATGAAGCTTGACAGGCCAGCATCGTGGACCGCGTCAACCGCCTCAACCGCGGCTGTACCACCAGTTTCTGCCACAGCGTCAAATGCCGTGGTACGAACGGTGATCACTTTTTTTGCATCGCTCGACTGCACTGTAGCGATCACGTTCCCTGCGTAAATGGGGCGCTTGAACGTATCGGGGCTGTCTACCGAGATGATGTCCGAAATCTGGGCCACGTCCATGAGCGCGGCAACTCGGGGCATGATGTTCTTTCCACTGGTAGTGGCCGGTGCAACGACATTGTCGTAGGCCGACGCAACATCGGCGATTAAGAGCGAGACATTTTCAGCCAACTGATTGGCATACGCTGCGTTGTCTGCGGCGAGGACCTTGCCAATGCCGGGCACCGCAGCGGCCGCCTCGGCCGCAGCGCCACAGTCAGCACCTGCCACCAGAATATCGATGTCGCCACCGATTGCCTGAGCCGCGGCGACCGCGTTGAGTGTCGCTGGCTTGAGGCTGGTGTTATCGTGTTCGGCAATAACCAGAGTCGTCATGAGATCACCTTTGCTTCGTTTTTGAGTTTATCGACCAACTGGGCCACATCTTCCACCTTGATACCCGCTGAACGTTCGGGCGGCGGTGCCACACCTAACTGGGTAATGTGCGAGCTCATCTCGACACCCAGGTCTGCCGGAGACGTTACATCCAGTGGCTTTTTCTTCGCTTTCATAATGTTCGGCAACGATGCGTAACGAGGCTCATTGAGTCGCAGGTCAGTCGTCACGATCGCGGGCAGGTTCAACTTCAGTGTCTGAAGCCCGCCGTCCACTTCGCGGGTCACCTGCAGGCTGTCGCCATCCACCTTGATTTCGGAGGCGAAAGTGCCCTGCCCCATGCCGGCGAGCGCGCCCAGCATCTGCCCGGTTTGATTGTTGTCGCCGTCAATAGACTGCTTACCCAAAATAACCAGTTGGGGCTGCTCTTTGTCGACGACGCCCTTGAGGAGTTTGGCGACCTCAAGCGGTTCGGGGCGACCCTCAACCTCAACATGAATGCCGCGGTCGGCGCCCAGCGCCAACGCAGTGCGGATTTGCTCCTGGCAGGATTTTTCACCCACTGAGACCACAACGACCTCAGAAACGGTTCCTGCCTCTTTCAGCCGGACAGCCTCCTCGACCGCGATCTCACAAAAAGGGTTAATGGCCATTTTGACATTGTTAAGTTCAACATCACTGCCATCGGCTTTGGCGCGTACCTTGACGTTATAATCAACCACGCGCTTAACAGCGACCAGTGCTTTCATTGCGTCTCCGTTGCTTTGCTAGAATAGTGTTTTGCGGGCCTTCTAGTGTAACATACCCGAGGTTCAAAAAGGTGACCCAAGGTTCAGATTTGGGGCTGCACCGAGGGCCGACTAGGGACACGTACCTTGTCAGGGCGCGACTATACCAGCACCGCGCGGAAACGCACCACACAACTGAATGAAACATTATTTCTTGGGGGAAAAACGCCATGGAACGCGAATCAATGGAGTTTGACGTTGTCATCGTGGGAGCCGGGCCGGCGGGTCTTTCTGCAGCCATCAGAGTCATGCAACTCGCCCAGGAACAGGAGCGGGAAACCACGGTCTGTGTCGTTGAAAAAGGATCCGAGGTAGGAGCCCACATTCTTTCCGGGGCCGTCCTTGAGCCCCGCGCATTGACAGAATTGCTGCCGGACTGGAAAGACCTGGGTGCCCCCCTGAACACCGCCGTAACAGAGGACACCTTCTACTTTTATACCAGCGAGACGGGCGCCACCAAATTGCCCAATTTCATGATCCCTAAACCCACACACAATGACGGCAATTATATTGTTTCAATGGGCAATGTCTGCCGCTGGCTGGCGGAGCAGGCCGAGGGTATGGGCGTAGAGATTTACCCGGGATTCACCGCTGCCGAGGTCCTGTTTCACGAAGACGGAGCGGTCAAGGGCATCGCCACCGGGGAAATGGGCGTGGGCATGGACGGCACTCATAAAGATGCCTACGTGCCCAGCATGGAACTGCACGCGCGCTACACGCTCTTTGCGGAAGGCTGTCGCGGTCACCTGGGCAAGCAGTTGATCGGTCATTTTGAACTCGATAGCGATGCCGATCCTCAGCACTACGGTATTGGAATTAAAGAAATCTGGGAGATCTCTCCGGATAAACACGAGCCCGGCAAGGTCGTTCACGGCTTGGGCTGGCCTCTGTCACAGAGCAACTCCTCCGGGGGCGCATTTCTTTACCATGCAGAAAATAATCAGGTCTACCTCGGTCTCATTTGCGATCTCAACTATTCCAACCCCCACCTGAGCCCCTTTGAGGAGTTTCAGCGTTGGAAAACGCACCCCACCACGCGGGCTGTGCTCGAGGGGGGTAGCCGAATCGCCTACGGGGCCAGAGCGCTCGCCAAGGGTGGATGGAATTCACTACCCAGAATGCACTTCCCTGGCGGCCTTCTGATCGGATGTGATGCCGGCACTCTCAACAGCGTCAAGATCAAAGGCAATCATACGGCCATGAAAAGCGGCATGATCGCCGCAGAGACGGTTATGGAAGCCCTCGCGCAAGGCGACGGAGCACCAGCTGATCTCTCCTCATTCCCCGACAGATTACAAGATTCATGGCTGGGTAAGGAGCTCTATACGACGCGCAACTTCGCCGGTTTCATGCACAAATTCGGTTATCTTGTGGGTGCCGGGTTGGTATGGATTGACCAAAATATCTTCGGGGGACGGATGCCCTTCACCCTCAGAGATCAGAAACCCGACTACGCCTGCCTTGAGGAGGCGAGCAAGTCAAAAACTATCAGCTATCCAAAGCCCGACAATGTGATTACCTTCGACCGCCTCTCGTCGGTATTTCTATCGAACACCAACCACGAGGAAGACCAGCCCTGTCACCTGACTCTGGTCAATCCGGATATCCCCCTGTCAGAAAACCTGCCACGCTACGATGAACCGGCCCAGCGTTACTGCCCGGCAGGGGTTTACGAGATTGTTGAAGACGCGGAGGGTAAACGCTTTCAAATCAATGCGCAGAACTGCGTGCACTGCAAGACCTGCGATATCAAGGATCCGTCGCAGAACATAACGTGGGTTACCCCGGAAGGGTTTGGTGGACCGAATTACCCCAACATGTAGGCAGTTGCGGACTAACCGGGCAGAAGGGAAATCAGGCGTCCACCGCTACGCAACTGTCCCGACTCGCCAGCCCGCTCTGCCAGGCGGTACCAGGCGGCACGGGTAAACAGAGCCGTCAACCCGTTATCCAGGGTGACAAATGCGGCGTCTGCGGCTTTGGGCTCGAGCTTCAAATCATGGCGCTCGTCCAGGGGAATTGTGCCTCCGGTATTCAGGGTGAGAACCAAGGTCTCGGGACTATGTCCGGCGAGCGGCTCTGCATCCACGACGCGCAAGGGGTGCAAGGCGACATGAACAATGACTTTCTCCACTGGCGTGACCAGAAAAAAATCGCCCGACGCCTCACGTCGTAGAATGCTGGCAAACAGCTTCACCAGTTCCACACGCCGGATCGGAGCGCCTGCATGCCACCAACTTCCGTCCGAGCGGATTTCCATACCAATGTCACCACAGTGATCCGGATTCCACTTGTGTATCGGTGGCGGAGAACGGTCTGTCACCCAGTCGGGGCCTGACAGAATATTGTGCTGGGTCGCTTCAGACGGGAGCCCTGCGGCCGCAGCGGCGAGCTCACTCAATGCGTCGCCGGCACCCGCAGGTTTTGGTGGCGGCTGGCTGCGATTACTCACGGCTGCCGCAGTGTTCAGCGGGTGACAATGTCTGCATTCCCGCGCAGCGCAGAGCGATATTCCAGCAGTGATAGCTGGCCCTGCAGTTGGGTGAGTTGGTTCGCCATTGCGGCGCGCTCCGACGCACTCAGATTTTCAATATTGCCCGCTTCGATACGGGCCAGTTCCACCACCGCGAGATCGCCATTCACCAATTCAACACTGTCGATTGAATCCCCAGCGCTGAGGCTCATGGAAAACGCCAGATTGGCCACTTCCGGGGGTAGCAGGCTGCCGGCACGACGGGCCCCCAGTTCGACCCGCCACTCGTAATCATCGGCACTGGCTATCTCTTCCAATCGCTCTCCCGAGTCACGTCGCGCTTTCACCGACTCCACCATAGCCAGACGGGCGGCCGTCCGCGCACCCACTTCCAGTTCCATACGGATGGTGCCCGCCACTTCCTCAAAGGGCAAAAGTTCAGGCGGGCGCTTTTCCGCAACGCGAACAACCACAAAACGATTGCCCGACAGCTCGAGAACATCGCTGTTGTTGCCGGCATCGTAGACTTCTGCGGAGAACAGGGCATCCCGAACCACCTGTTCGGAGAAAACCCCCTCGCCCGCGCTGAGGGAAACCGGGGCCGTGGATTGGCTCACGCTGAGGGCCAGCGCGTCGGCAGGCTGCTGCAAGTCACCGGCATTAAAGCTGAGCTCTCGCAGTTCATCGACGATGATAAGCAACGCCTGGTCAGCCTCAGCCTCCTGCATAGACTGGGCAAGCTCCGCCTTTAAGCTGTCATAGTCCGGCGATTCGCCAGCCACGCGCTCGATGACCTTAATAAAGTGCGTGCCAGCATCGGTCATCACAGCTGAAGACACGGCTCCGATATCGAGATCAAGCAGCGCCTCTTCCATTGGCTCGGGAAAAACAGAACCATCAGTAAAGCCCAGCTCTCCACCCAGCGACGCGGAACCCACATCATCAGAGAGTTCCGCAGCCAGATCGGTAAAGTCCTCACCTGCGGCGAGACGGGCGGCCACGTCATCAATGCGTCGCGCATACTCGGCCGGCGCTTCTTCATCAGCCTGAATAAGCAGGATGTGGGCGATCAGTGTCTGCTCAGCAACGGTGTACTCATCTCTCACAGAAGCAAACTGCTCCTCCAACGCCTCGGGATCCACTGGCTCCATAAAATCATCCCGGGACAGTTCGATGTAATCTGCGATCACGCTGGACTCAGATGTCCAGCGATCCGGCTCCGCCTCATACACCTCGCGCAATGCGTCCTCCGATAACGATGCCCCGGTGCTCAAACGGTCATCAGGAACGATCAGGTAGCGTACGTCCCGTTCTTCCGCTGTTGCCTCTGCAGCCGCCAACAGCTCCGTACGGGTGACAAAATCGGAGCCCATAACGCCCTGCTGTAACTGGCTAAGCATAATTTGCTGAATCTGCTCTCGCCGAAAACGTTCCGGCGTAAAGCCGGCATTGGCCAGCACCACCTTGTACTGGTCGGGATTGAAAACGCCATCCACTTTGAATGCTTCAACGGAAGCCACTATTTGTCCCACGGCCCGATCGGAGGCCGACATTGACTGGGCGTTAGCTGTCTGCAACATCAGGGTGCGTTCGATCAACTCATCGAGCGCCCTTGGCCTTATGCGGTCGTCCTCCAGCATGGCTGGGTCGATACCATCCCCAAAAATCTGGATGATTTGACGTTTTTGCGCGTCAATAGCGGCTTGTAGTTCCTGGGGAGAGATTTCGGTCCCGTTAACTTCAGCCACCGATGTGCCGGCTCCGCCAAATAAAACCTGCTCCAGACCGAAGCCAGCAAATGAGAGGATGATCAGGAAAATAAGTACCCGGAAGCCCGTGCGTTGAGCGCCGGATCGAATCGACTGCAGCATTCTTTGAAAATTCCCGTTGGTTGGTTAGGCGTGGGTGTCACATCGTCATCGTGAAGCACCGAGGTTTATAGCCCCTGTCGTTGTCCTTACTTCGTTTAAACAGACAAACCGCAGAACGCTCTGGCCGCGGCTGGTGATGGCTGTAACGTGGTGGGCATTATACGAAAAAAGGCGCCTGAAAGCGCCTTTTCATCGACCTGCCTGAACATGTCGAATCCGTTAGTTAGAGTCCCGACCACGCGCCCGCAAAGCGGGCAACAGGGCGGGACACTATCGACAGCTAAGCCGTGTTTAGTTGACGGCGTCCTTCAGCGCTTTACCCGCTTTGAAGGCCGGCGCATTTGAAGCCCTAATCTGGATGGTTTCACCGCTGCGGGGGTTTCTGCCCTCACGCGCTGCCCGGTGCTTCACGGAAAACGTCCCAAATCCAACCAGGGAAACCGTATCCTGATTTTTCAGCGCGCCTGTGATGGCGTTGATGGCGGCATCTAAAGCACGGCCAGCTGATGCTTTGGAGAGATCTGCCTCTTCGGCAATGGCGTCTATTAAGTCATTTTTGTTCACTTGAAATCCTCTTGGGCAGTTTGATGCGGGACCGGGGTTTTATCCCCCTTGGCTCATGCAGAGGTTATAACGCTGGAGCGGAAGGGGTCAATCACAGATAGCCCGATATCAGAAAAATAAAGGCTTACAAGCCAAAGGAGTCAGTGCGCCGAGGGCCGCAGGTCCTCGGTATCAGGCACGGTGCCACCCTCCACACCCGCATCAGCGAGATACTCTTCATCACTAATGGGATCAGGCACGCGCTCGAGTGCGATGGCGAGCACTTCATCAATCCATTTGACGGGCTTCAGCTCCAGATTTTCCTTGATGTTATCCGGCACCTCTTTGAGGTCCCTTTCGTTCTCTTTGGGAATGACCACAGTTTTGATGCCACCGCGCCGTGCCGCAAGCAGCTTTTCCTTAAGCCCACCAATGGGCAGGACTTCGCCGCGCAGCGTAATCTCTCCGGTCATGGCGACATCCGAGCGCACAGGGATGCCAGTGGCAACGCTGACCAGAGCCGTGCACATGGCAATACCTGCACTGGGACCGTCCTTGGGTGTGGCGCCTTCAGGCACATGGACGTGGGTGTCGTGCCGATCGTGGTAGGCCGCCGGCACTCCGAGGGTTTGCGACCGGGAACGGAATACGGTGCTCGCTGCCTGGATGGACTCCTGCATGACGTCACCCAAAGAGCCGGTTTTGACATGTCGCCCTTTACCCGCAACCGCAACGGCTTCGATGGTAAGCAACTCCCCTCCAACCGATGTCCAGGCGAGTCCGGTGACCTGCCCTACTTTGCTCTCCTCCTCTGCGATGCCGTAGTTAAATTTCCGAACACCCAGCAGATCCGGGAGCATCTCCGGGGTGACTTCAGTCGTGCCCGAAAGCTCCCCCGTTGCAAAGCGCTTGACCATCTTTCTGCATATTTTGGCGACTTCTCGCTCCAGACCCCGAACACCGGCCTCTTTGGTGTAATAGCGTATGACGTCGAGTAACGCCGCCTGGTCCAGCGTGATTTCGTCCTTTTTGAGTCCATTTTGCTTCATCTGCTTGGGCGTCAGGTACCGCTCGCAGATGTTGAGTTTTTCATCCTCGGTATAGCCGGGGATACGGATGACTTCCATTCGATCCAGTAGCGGCCCCGGAATGTTCATCGTATTTGAGGTGCAGACGAACATCACATCAGACAGATCGTAATCGACTTCCAGGTAATGGTCATTGAACGCGTGATTTTGCTCGGGGTCGAGCACCTCAAGCATGGCTGATGCAGGGTCACCCCGGTGATCCATCCCCATCTTGTCTATTTCATCGAGCAGAAACAGAGGGTTGCGAACACCCGCTTTAGCCATTTTCTGGAGTAGCTTTCCCGGCATCGATCCGATGTAGGTGCGTCGGTGACCGCGGATCTCGGCTTCATCCCTAACGCCTCCCAAGGCCATTCGGACAAATTTCCTGTTAGTCGCACGCGCCAGGGATTCCCCCAACGATGTTTTGCCCACACCCGGCGGGCCGACAAGACACAATACAGGACCCTTTATTTTTCGAACGCGCTTCTGCACCGCCAGGTACTCAAGAATACGATCCTTGACCTCTTCGAGCCCGTAATGATCCGCATCCAGTATGCCAGCCGCTCGCTTCAGATCGTGTTTAACCTTGCTGCGCTTGGCCCAGGGAACACTAACCATCCAGTCGATATAGCCACGCAGTACGGAAGCCTCCGCAGACATGGGAGACATCATTTTAAGCTTGTTCAGCTCCGTCAGAGCCTTCTCCCTGGCCTCATCGGGCATTTTGGCATCGTCTATCCGGGTTTGGAGTTCATCCAGCTCGTTGGGCGCGTCGTCAAGCTCCCCCAATTCTTTTTGGATGGCTTTCATCTGCTCGTTGAGATAGTACTCTCGCTGGCTCTTCTCCATCTGTTTCTTGACACGGCCACGGATGCGTTTCTCAACCTGAAACAGGTCAATTTCCGCGTCCATCAGGCCCAACAGATGGTCCAGTCGCTCGCGCAGCGACGAGATTTCGAGAATGCGCTGCTTTTCTTCAAGATCCACGCTCATGTGTGCGGCAATGGTGTCCGCCAGGCGACCCGGATCCTCGATACCCGACAGGGATGCCAGCACCTCAGAGGGCACCTTCTTGCTCATGCTGACGTATTTTTCAAAGTGCTCTACGGTGGAACGGATACATTCATCAACTTCATCAAGCGGCAGTTCATCGCCTTCAATCTGACGGACGTGGGCGACGGTGTAGTCACCCTCGTCATTCATGGATTCAATCGCAGCACGGAACTCCCCCTCCACCAACACTTTGATCGTGCCATCCGGGAGTTTCAGAAGTTGCAGGATATTAGAGACCGTACCCACCTGATAGAGGTCGTCGACCGCAGGGGTGTCATCCGAGGCGTTGCGCTGGGCTACCAGTAGCACCTGCTTGTCGCTCGCCATGGCCTGTTCCAGGGCCTCAATAGACTTTTCCCTGCCTACGAATAAAGGCAGCACCATATGGGGATAGACAACAACATCCCTGAGCGGCAACAGCGGTAATTCGGTAGCAACGGCGTCGGTCATTAGATACTCCAGCATCGAACCATATACATGGGGTTGTTACGCTGCTTTATCAAGGGACGGATGACCGACCCTGTACCGGGGACCCCGCCAGACAACCTGGCACTTAAGCCGGCGAGATCAGTCCTCAGCAACCGCCCGGGCGTTTTCGTTGCTTTCGTAGACCAACAGGGGCTCTGACTCACCCTGGATCACGCTCTCATCCACGACGATCTTTGCCACATTTTGCTGGGATGGGACGTTGTACATAGATTCCAGGAGCACGTTTTCCAGAATGGAACGCAGTCCTCGAGCACCTGTTTTCCGCTCCATGGCGCGCTCGGCAACAGCCCGCAGCCCGTCTTCCCTGAAGTCAATCTCGACGCCTTCCATGTCAAACATCTTGGCGTATTGCTTGGTCAAGGCGTTACGGGGCTCGGTCAGTATCCGCACCAGTGCCTCAACGTCCAGTTCCTCAAGTGTAGCTATAACCGGCAATCGACCTACAAATTCAGGTATCAGGCCGTATTGCACCAGATCTTCAGGCTCGAGGTCGGCGAGGGTTTCGCCAAAGCGACGCGTCTCGTCCTTACTCTTGACCTCGGCATTGAAGCCGATGCCGCCCTTTTCTGAGCGATTGCGAATGATCTTGTCGAGTCCGGCAAACGCACCACCACAGATGAACAGGATGTTGCTGGTGTCCACCTGCAGAAACTCCTGCTGCGGATGCTTGCGCCCGCCCTGTGGCGGTACCGAGGCAACGGTTCCCTCAATCAGCTTCAGAAGTGCCTGCTGAACGCCCTCTCCCGATACGTCTCGAGTAATCGACGGGTTGTCAGACTTGCGCGAGATCTTGTCGATTTCGTCGATATAGACGATGCCCATCTGGGCCCGCTCCACGTCGTAATCACACTTTTGCAGCAGTTTCTGAATGATGTTTTCGACATCTTCCCCGACGTAACCGGCTTCGGTTAGCGTGGTGGCGTCAGCCACGGTGAAGGGAACATCCAGTAATCGGGCAAGTGTTTCAGCAAGTAGCGTCTTACCCGATCCCGTTGGGCCCACCAGCAGGATATTCGACTTGCTGAGCTCAACGTCATCACCTGACCGGCTGTCAGGAGAATAGCGGAGTCGCTTATAGTGATTGTAGACGGCAACCGCAAGCACTCGCTTGGCACGCCGCTGGCCGATGACGTATTGATCAAGGATCTCGTTGATTTCGTGAGGTATCGGCAGTCGCTCAGAACCGGAGTCACTGGCCGCCTCCTGCACTTCTTCACGAATGATATCGTTGCACAGGTCGACGCACTCATCACAAATGAAGACCGACGGCCCGGCAATGAGCTTCCGAACTTCATTTTGACTCTTGCCGCAGAACGAGCAATAAAGAAGCTTGTCGCTGTCAGCGCTGTCTTTTGCCATTACACCCTTCCTTCATCGGGAACATTCACTACTAATAGGTGCAAACGATGAT
>JAKMEU010000292.1 GCA_022425845.1 Luminiphilus sp.
AAAGCCCATGGTGGATAAACTGTCCTCGCTTCGCCGGGTCCTTTCGGAAAGCAGACTTCTGGGCGTCTGCCACCACCTCGACCAGAAAACCGACGCCCCAAAGCGCAACACCCAACCAGGCCAGCCCCGGCACCGAGCCCGACATGGGGGTCAGTATGGCAACAAGGGCAGCGCTACTTGTCAGACTCACCCAGACCCCCTGTAAGGTCCAGATCAGCAAAAATCGCGAAAACGACCGCTTGATTTTGCGGAAACGACGATCCTCGCCCACATCGGCAATGCGCAGGAACAAAAAGCTGCCCAGCCGCAACGCCCACAAGACAATGAGCCCGGCCACCAGAAAGTTGTACCCAGTTGCAGCCGGGTTGAGGGATAGGGCGACGCCAACCGCCAGCAGAAAGGAGAGACTGCCAATCAGGTCGTAAAAATGCTCCGTCTGCCGCCACCATGCATGGAGAAAACCGATCACCTGAATCATGAAGACCACTGAAAAAATCACCGGTAGCGCCAGAGCGCCTCGCCAGGCCTGCTCATGGGGGTTAATCAGCGCTGCATAACCGAGACACAGAAGCACAAGAATGGGCGGTATGAGTCGTGTACTGCTCATTATCGTGTCCTCAGGTTTCTCTAAGCATCAGGCTCAGGGCGATGAGGCGGGCGGGAAATCTGCCAGCAGCTCACTGGCAATGGCCATGGTCGCGTTGTAGCGCTCACTCATTGAGGGATGGTCTTTCAGTCGCCCTTCCGCGATACCACGCCATACTATTTTCTGGGTTTTGGCATCAATGACGTCGAGAATAGCGGTCCCCTCATCGTACTCACGAACGCTGGGCCCAGAGCTGTACCCCACGCTCACGCCGCGACCGTAGGTGCCACCCGAAACACTGCCATGCATCCCCTGGTCGTAACCGGTTGTATGGATAATCTGCTGGCGCTGCTTTGACACGTTGTAATTGATCCAGAAGTCGGCCTGCTGCGTGGTGCTCTCCCGCAGGTTGTGGCGCGCCAGCTCCCGCCCCACCACTTCTCGGATGCGTTTATCCGATGCATTGAACTTGCGGTATTCCGACTCGCGGGTATGAACCATGTCGTCATACCAGTGGTACGTTTTGAACTCGGAAAAATCGAAATTCCGATCGTAATCGAATTCATAAGTTGGCTTGCTGGCACAGGCCACCAGGCCAACCAGCATCAGGACAGTCAAACCAAAACGAGACATTGCGGTAACCTAGGGCACTGAAGGGCCGTCAGAGAATACACAATTGGTCCCGCTTTGACCCGCCAACGGATAACCCAATATGACTATGGTCGCCCTGTTTCCTGACACACAGCGGGTGAAAGATCAAACACTCAAGACCTGGGTCAGTCGACTGAGCAATGAAGACAAAAGCCGGGCCGCCACCCTTCGGGGGGATCAGCGGCTCAGGGAATTTGTCATTGCCCGAACGCTGCTCAGCAGGTTAGCTGAGGAAAAGCTGGGCGCGACCGTTCGTATTCTCTCGGCGCCTCATCAACCACCGAGGCTCCAGACACCGGCGGGCGAGATCATAGCCTGCAGCATCAGTCACTCTCGCGATGCGGTGTTGGTCGGTATCAATACAGAGGGGGACATCGGGGTCGACATTGAAAGCCACCGGGAAAAATCAGTCGACAGGATCGTGGCTCGCTATTTCTGGGCGGATGGCCAGGCCCAGTTCAGCCAGCAATCACCGGGCACCGAAAAGGCCTGGTTTTACCGCGAGTGGTGTGCCCGGGAAGCCCTGCTTAAATTCGGCGGTGAGGGCAATTTATTCGGCTTGCTGGCGGCCCCGCTCAAGCTGCCCCCGGGCACCAGTATTCAGGTCAGGCAAAACGCCGACCTCACTCTGGCCGCCGTACAGGAGGGTTCAGGGCCCCTCGAGTTCCTGACCGCCGATCCCGGTGAAGGTATGGAGCTGGTACTCACCCGACGCGGGGATGGGCTGCCAGACCTTCACCGTGCGGGGACTCAAGCACTCGGGCCGGCTTGATCTGTGCCAGGGATAACCAGCAGAGCTGTGGCGTCGGTATTCGATACTCCTGATGGTCCTCATACGCCACTGACTCGATGGGGAAGGGCAGGAGTACCCAGCTGTACAGCACAACCTCAACCACAGCGGCACCGCCGAACCGCGGTGCCCAAACGGTACGGCCACTGCGTTGTGCCTGCTGGCAACTCAACTTGAACAGGGTGAAGGGATCCCCCGGCGCTGACGGACAAAGGGCGTGTCCGCCGTTTCGTCGTAAGGTGCTGGCAATGGCTGGCGACACCGCCTGCCAGAGCCTGGTGACATTGGGAGCCTGCATGGGAAGTTCCTGGCCTTGTCTATCAGATGAGCACCCAGTCTTACCTACGGATATGGCACAGTTCGCTCCACAAGGCGCCCCTCTGGCGATGAAATCTGCCAAAATGTGGCACCCGGCCCCTCCGGTAGCCCTAGCGTAATAAATAGCGGC
This sequence comes from Luminiphilus sp., assembly GCA_022425845.1. Taxonomy (GTDB): domain Bacteria; phylum Pseudomonadota; class Gammaproteobacteria; order Pseudomonadales; family Halieaceae; genus Luminiphilus. The sequence continues at coordinate 2,476 of JAKMEU010000292.1, forward strand.
CACGGCGGGCCGATGTAACAGGGTCAGCATCACCCACAGGGCGTAACAAAGTTCCCATGATTCGAATTCTAGATTTCAGTTCACCTGAACTCTCCGTCCCGGAGTGGCAAATCAATGCCGGGGAAGCGTGGTGCGTGGTCGGCGCCAACGGCTCAGGGAAACAGTTCGTCGATCAACTCCTGCTGGGCATGTTGACAGCGACCCAGCCCGGGTCCGTCACCCACGACATTGCCCTCGACAGCATCAGCCTGGTCTCCTTTGAGGAGCAACAAACCGTGTTTGAAAACGAGCTGAAGCTGGCGGCGACTGATCTGCTTCCCGAGAGTGAAACAGCAACGCTCACGGCGAGCTTTCTGCCCCGGAACCGCCTGGACGATCCGCTACTCGATACATTGAACCTGCGGCACCGGCTGCAAAGTCCCTATACGCACCTGAGTACGGGCGAGAGCCGCAAGCTCCTGATCGCCCAAGCCATCCTGCGGGGTGCCCAACTGCTGGTTCTGGACAACCCTTTTGACAGTCTCGATCCCTCCGCCTGCGAGGGCCTCGCGGAGTGCTTGTTCACCGTATGGCAGGGGGGAACCACGCTGGTGCTTCTGCTCAGTAATCGCAACGATATACCCAGCTGGTGCCCGCTGCTGGCCACGGTGGATCGGCGCTGCCTGCGGAGTTACGGCAGTCTGGGTTCCACCACAGCGCAGCAGGCACTCGATCAACTGTTCGCGCCGGCCGCACAACCCGACTGGCCGGAACAGGCGATTCACCTCAGTGAATTCACCCATGACTTTATTGTGGATATTCGCAATGCCTCCGTCAGGTACGGGGAAAAGTGTGTCTTTGAAGATTTGTCTTTTCAGCTGGCACCGCTGGAGCATGCCCTTGTCACAGGTGACAACGGCTCGGGGAAGTCGACACTGCTGGGGTTGATAACGGGAGACAACCCGCAGTGCTACAGCAACAACGTCAAGGTTCTGGGCTACTCCCGGGGCGGCGGCGAGTCAATCTGGGAGCTCAAACATCAAATGGGCATTGTCAGCAGTGAGCTGCACCGGCTCTATCGCGTTCGATGTGATGCCCTGACGGTGGTCTGTTCCGGGTTTTTTGACTCCATTGGTGTATACGATCCCGTCAATGAATTCCAACTTGGCATTGCCAGGCAGTGGCTCTCGGCGGCGGGGCTGGCCGGACGCGAGGCCGATGCTTTTCACAAGATGAGCTACGGCGAACAGCGCCTGGTTCTGATTGCCCGGGCCCTGGTGAAATCGCCATTGCTTTTGGTGCTGGATGAGCCCACCCAAGGCCTGGACGAGGTCAATCGGTCGCGGGTCCTCAATCTTTTAACGACACTTGAGGCACGTGAACATACCACCCTGATTTTTGTCAGCCACCGGCTCGATGAGCATCTGCCACTGTTCCAGCGGCATTTTCATCTGGAAACATCGGTCTAACACACCTGTTCCAACCCACACCAAGACTGGTGATGCAGGAATGGGGGGGTCGACGAATGCGTGGCTAATCTCTAGGCTTCCGCAGTCTACTTGCCAATTGGACTGCCGGCGTGGGATGGACAACAAGGCTGCTTTTAGCCACAGGGTTCCTGACGCTTTCGTTGATTGCGGCGGTTTGGCTGGGAAAAGACAGCGCCTGGTTTCGCGAGCTGGCTCAGCGGCAGGCCAGCCAGATACTGCAGCGCGAGGTCACCATCGGCGATCTGGAGATACAACTGGGCAGCTCCCTGGAGGTATCCGTAGCCAACCTTGTCATTGCACAACCCGATGGCATAGACGGTCCGCCCTTTGTGCGGCTGGCCTCGGGACAGCTCCGCTCTCAATTCAATGATCTGCTCGCCACTCCCCCGAGAATCAAACTGCTATCCCTCACGGGCCTGAAACTGACGGCGCTACAGGGCCAGGAAACCAGCAGCTGGCAGTTTGGGTCGAAGAAGGGGAAAGCCAGCGCGGGGTCGACATCCAAGCCACCCTCCATCCCGGTATTACTGGAAGAGGCCGACATCAGTGATCTCAATATTGACTGGATAGACGGCAAGGGTCAGTCCCGTCATCTGCAAGCTGACGCCACACTGGGGACCGATTCAGCGACCACCCTGAGACTTGACGGCAGGCTGAACGACGCACGCCTCGATGCGGAGCTCAGGGCGTTTCCTGCGGAAGCTGTAATGGCCCTGGAAAACGTCAATTTGGCGGTCGAACTTAACCTTGATGAGGTCAACCTTTCCGGAGAGACGTTCATTGGCAACCTCCTCGCGCCCGAGCGGCCCCGAGTAAACCTGTTGCTCCAAGGGCCCAGCATCGAGTACCTGACCGATCGCCTCAACATGGCACCGATCAGTTCCGGCCCCATGGAGTTGGAGATCACTGCACTACCCACCAGCGATCGTATGATGTTCGGGGTTAACGGGCTGTTTGGCGACTTTTCAATTGTGCTCAACGGTGATGCCAACAACCTGCGGACGCTGGATCAAGCCGATATGGCCATCGCCATCAGCGGTCCCGATCTGGGTCGGCTGGGGCAGCTGGCTGGCCTCGAGCGCACGCCGAACGTAGCCTTCAGCGTTACGGGGAAGGTACGGCACCGAGAGGGGCACCTGAAGATCACGGATTCCAGAGTCAATTTGGGACGGCTCCAGATTGCTGCCTCCGTCGATATTCCAGACCTGAAGCAACCCACCCGGGCCAATCTTGAAGCCAAGGCTTCTGTCCCAAATATTGAGGTGTTCAGCTCCGTACTGGATCTCCCCGAGACTTTCCGGGGCGCCATGGCAATGGATATCCGGCTGGATGCCCAGTCAGCGGATACGACGCTGGCAGGCTCCATCACCAGCGACTACGGCCGAATCGAAGCCGAGGGCCTGTTGGGGGCCCGGCAGGATTTAGTGGGTACAACCCTGGATTTACGGGCAACAGGAGACGATATCAGCCAATTGCTGGACCTTGCGGGTCTCGATCAACCCACCCAGGGGCCCTGGCGGATGGAGAGTAACCTCAGCATCGCTGAGGATCGTGTGGATCTGGCCGCCGGTAAGGCATTTCTCGAGGACATTGATGTCAGTGGCAGCTTCTCAGCAACGGTCCCACGGGAAGCACCGCTGAGCAATTTGTCCGGTGAGCTCGCGCTCTCCGCGCCCAACCCCCGAAAAAGCATCACGCCCTGGCTGGGTGACGACGAGCAGCTTCTATCCCTGTTTCCCGAGAGGCCGGCGGAGGCCAGCCTGGTCGCCCGCTGGTCTGGGGACAAACTACGCCTTGAGGAGCTTTTGCTGGTCCTTCCGGAGGCTCAGCTGCGGGGTGATGTCACTGTGACGCCCGACACCGGCGCACTGGAGGGCCGGATTAAACTGCTGGGCGCCAATCTTTCACGGCATCTACCCCCCATTGAATTTTTACAGAACATACCGGCGCAACAGCTGGACCAACCCCTTGCACTGGAGAGTGATATCAGCGTCCTGCCCGGCGCGCTGAGTATCGACAACCTGGACTTCCAGCTGGGGGACCTCGTAGCTAAAGGGCGACTGGCCCTGAGTGATGATCTGGTCGATGTCGATGTGGACCTCTCCGCCGAGAACATTTACGACTGGTTCGGAGCTGATCCAAGACTCACTGATGGGGGCGCGCTGCCCGCCAGTGCCAGCATCATCCTGAGCCTCGCCGGTGACGCGCTGGACATTACCGAACTCGACCTGAAAACAGGATTGGGCGGTACCATTGAATCGAGTGGCAAGCTGCGCTTTGGCGAGTCATTCTCCGGAACTGGCCTCATCATTGCGGCGGACCTCCCGAACATGCAGCGACTTGGCCTGCTCACCGGCGTTCCCCTGCCCCCTATCCCCCTTATGGTCGATATGGCACTCGATGGCGATGAAACCCGTCTGACGGCCACCAAGTTACGGGTGGTGTCCGTGGACTCAGAATTCGGGGGCAACCTTGAGATAAGAAATCCGCAACATCCCGAAATCCAGCTCGCACTGACCGCCCCACTGCTCGACCTGCGGCCGTTCTACTCGCCGCCCGAGCCGGCCAGCCCATCAGCAGACGAGACCGAACAGCCAGCCGCCCCCAAAAAGAAACGAGATAAGCATGCGCGTCTCATTCCCGCCAAGCCTATCGACTTCAGCCCGCTGGCAGCCTTTGATGCCGACTTCAGCCTTGAAGCAGGCCGCATTGTCGGCCATACGCGACGGTTCAAGGACATGGTGCTGATGGGGAAAGTATCAGAGGGCACTCTCCTGGTTCAGAGGGCCTCAGGAACCGACGAATCAGGTGGCAAAATTGAATTTTCGGGCTTTGTTGTTCCAAGTCCCGAAGGGCACCGGATAGGACTCGACGTTGATGGCTACGATATCAATCTGGGCTTTCCAGCAAGGAGTCCCGACGAGGTCGACCTGCTACCACGATTTAACCTGATGGGAGAAATGTTCAGCACCGGTGATGACCTGAGAACGTTGGCCGCGGGCCTGAACGCCGCCCTGCAGGTGACCGCCGGCGAGGGCCGAGTGTCTTCAATGGCATCCGGCATGCTGACCAACTCTTTTATTGACGAGCTTTTGAATCTCATAAACCCGTTGCGAGAGGAAGAAAACTACACCGATGTCAGTTGCCTTACGTTACTGGCGGAGGTGAAAAACGGCAAACTCAAAGGCGACCCGTTGGCAACGGTCATCACCAAGAAACTGGCCATTGTCAGTAAGGCACAAATCGACCTGACCAATGAAAAACTCTTCCTCACCTTCAACACCATACCCCAGCGGGGCCTTGGTATAAGCGCCAGTTCAGCCTTTAAACCCTTTGTCGGCGTTGCGGGCACTCTGGCCAAACCGCAGTTAACGCTCGACCCTGAGGGCACGCTGATTCAAGGCAGCCTCGCCGTCGCGACAGGCGGCATTTCACTGATCGGCAAAAGTGTTATCGACCGCTTTACCGTATCAAAGAAGTCCTGCGCCAAAGCCGAAAAGTCCTTTATGGATGAGCACGAGGACGCTGAAGCCCAGTACCTGGCATTCCGGAAAGCCGCATTACCCCCGGGGCTGGAATAAAAGCACCTGCCGCCGATCCGTCAGGAAAGAGGGATAGTTAAATCACCCCCACAGGCGTTCTGTGGCGCGCATTCGGTGGACGCTCTCGCTCTGAAGGTCATTTGGCAGCGCGCAGCCCACGCCCAGAAAGCTTGTGGGGAACGCATCTGCTTACCGGCCACTCAACTACTTAAAGGCAGCTACTTAGTAGTAGCGCGTTATTAGTAGTAGCGCGCCATGTCACCCGAGACCTTTCTAATGCTGCGGTCTCCCTGCAAGTGAAAGCACAGGTCGGCCCGCGCCGGCATACTCACAAGCCCCCACTCGGTCAGACGCTGATAAAACTGGAGAAATCGCGCCAGCGCTGCCTCGTCCATAAGGCCCTGACCCGCGCAAAGCCTGTCCGCCACCCGGCTGCGTAATTTCTCCTCCTGCTCCCAACGCCAGGAAAATACGCTAGCGAAACTGGGCGCCTTGAGTACCACCTGCGTGTCAATGAGATCAAATACCTCGCGATAGGATTCTTCGAGGGCTTTGTTTACGGCACCTCGCCACACTCCGCACCTATCCTCCTCTCCCTCCAGGTCATTGATGGGCTCCTGCAATTGGTCCCGGGGTTGCGGCGGGAGTCCAACACACCAGCCTTCCAGCACAATCAGGTCGACACGTTCAGGGTCGACTTCAATGCCCGGAGCCGCCCGGTCGTCGGTTGCTTTATCGAATTGCGGGATCATGAGCCGGGGGCCGGCGCCGCCACGCGCAGCCTCAATAATGCGACCCAGGGCCGCCACCTCATGGGTACCGGGCACCCCTCGTGTGGCAAACAGCGGATGCACGTCCCGGGCAAGCTCCTCGCGCTGGGCCAGCGGCAGGTAGAAATCATCCAGTGAAAGTGAGAGGACCTGCAGACCGGCGACTTCTCCCAACCAGGCCGTCAGGAGAGCGGCGAGGGTGCTCTTACCTGACCCCTGGCAACCATAGAGCCCCACCACCTCAACGGGGAAATCGGCCCCCACTGTTGAATCAGCGCCCCGGCGATCAAGCAAAGCAGCCACAAGCGGCATAAACCACTCAATAGCGAAGTCCCGGTAAGTCGTGGGCAGGCGTTCCTCGGCAAGGAAAGCCTGCCAAAAATCGTCTCCGGGTAAAAGATCGACGCGCTCTAGCATGATGCGGGGTCGTCGGCCAGCTGGCTCAAATCGATACCCGTCGCTCTCATGCGAGGGCTACCACCAGATAAAACACCGCTGCCAAGACCGCTGCCAACAGCGCATAGGGCAACTGGGTCAGGGCATGGTCATAGGTACGACAGCCGGCGCCCTGCGCGCTCAGGACGGTGGAATCCGAGTAAAAGCAAGCGTGGCTTCCAAAACCGCTGGCCGATAACAACGCCCCCACAACGAGAAGCATATTGACATCCATAGCCTGTGCCAGGGGAAAGGCAACCGGCATGGCAATGGCGATCACGCCCCAGTTGGACCCTGTCGTATACGATACAACCGACATCGTTATAAAGATGAGGACCGGTAGCAGGGCCGCCGTCATGTAGGGCTCAACGCCGGCGATGACATAATCCGTCAGGCCAATCGCGTTGTTGGCCTCGACGAAGACAAACAACGCCAGCAGCATCGAGAGAACGGGCACCATAGACTTGAGCCCTTCGATGCAGGTATCGAACAGCTCTCCCGCTGGCATAATGCCAAACACCAGATACTGCACCAAGGTAAAGGAGATACCGAGGATCACACCGCGAAGCAGATCTACCTCGGGAAAAATAGTGAAGCCCAGAAGTGCAATCATCGGAAGGAAAAAGACGCTGGTTCGGCTGTGAGCTGCCGGCTCAACGGTCAGGGCATCGTCCTCAAAAACCCCAAGATCCCCCGACGCCTCCGCGCGCTGCTCGGCCCGCTTGAGCGGACCCATCAAAGGCACGACGCCCACGATCACAAGCGGTACGATGACCAGCGCCAGCAGGGGATAAAACATGTAGGGAATCGCGGCCAGAATCATATTGATCCCCTCCCCCTGAGCAGCCACCGCATTTTTCTCCAGCAGTCCCCCGAAAAAGACGCCCCAACTCGAGATGGGAATCAGAAGGCACATGGGCGCTGCGGTTGAATCCACCACATAGGCGAGCATTTCCCGGGACACGCGAAAGCGGTCAGTAACGGCCTTCATGGTCGCACCCACCGTAAGGGAGTTCAGATAATCATCGAGGAAAATAAACAGACCCAGCACCCAGGTTGCCAGCAAACTGCCCCGCTTACTGCCCAACCTTCGGGTGAGGGCTTCACCAAATGCGTAGGAACCACCGCCCTTGACCAGCAGGGCAATAAAGCTCCCGTAGAGGGCGCAGACCAGAATAACCCAGGCCGTGGTCTCCTCCATCAATACCTCTGTGGTCACAGCCGCCAGACGATCTGCAAAGGACCAGCCATCCATAATCACAAAGGCCAGAATGGAGCCCGCCACCACCGACTCAAGGGTTCGATGGCTCCAGATGGCCAGGCACAGTACCAACGCCGTTGGCAGAAGGCTGATAGCGCCATAGTCCATAAGCCGTAACCCCCATGTATCCTGAAAACGCATTGCAAGCGACGCACTGTAACCTAGCTGTGATAAATCACCGAGGACCAGACACAACTATGTACTTTGCCCGCTCTCAGGAGCCGTGTATGTTGCTTCACTGCACCGGCACGACTCGCTGCCTTCGCCAACCGCCCAAAGGATTAATCGCTTGAATTTTTCAGAACTGCTTGCCGATATCGAAGCCTCGGACCCCGGCCCGGAAACCGCGGCCCTCTTTGATTTTGACGGCACGATCATTGCGGGATACTCGGCGACCGTCTTCCTGCAAGATTCGCTGACCCGGGGCGAGCTCAAGCCCGATGAGCTCTATGAACTAACGCGGGCCCTGACGGGGTTTGGTCTGGGCAACATGGGGTTTTCTGCCCTGATGGCAGTTCATGCCCAATATCTGGCTGGCCGAAGTGAGGCTGAGTACAGCCGTAACAGCGAACGGCTTTTCCGGCAGAAAATCGCACGCTTAATTTATCCCGAAACCCGAGAATTGATCGCCGCCCACCAGGCCAAAGGACACACGGTAGCGATCATCAGCTCCGCGACCCCCTACCAGGTTGTGCCAGCAGCACGGGATTTAAATATTGAACACGTCTTCAGCACGGGTCTTGAAGTTGAAAATGGCGTGTTCACCGGCGCGGTCAAACGCCCCACCTGCTTCGGAGAAGGCAAAGTCGATGCCGCACTAACACTCGCGAAGACAACGGGCGCCGACCTGTCAAACAGCTTTTTTTATTCGGACAGCAGCGACGACATCCAGCTGCTTGAGTATGTGGGGCGCCCCGTAACACTGAATCCTCGTAAGCGGCTGAAACAAATCACCCGTGATCGCCAATGGCCCACGGCGACCTTCGACAGTCGGGGACGCACCTCGATTAACCGATTTCTGCGCTCTGTCGCTGCTACAGGTTCCGTAGTGAGCAGCCTGGCAGCGGCGCTGCCCATTTATGCACTGACCGGTTCTAAGCGAGACTCCCTCAACTTTTCCATCTCGCTTTTCGCCGATACCACCAGCGCCCTGATTGGGCTCGATCTGGACGTAAGAGGGGAGGAAAATCTCTGGCAGCAACGGCCTGCGGTATTTATGTTCAACCACCAGAGTAAAGCCGATGTGGCCATTATGGCGCGTCTTGTTCGCAGGGATGTGGTGGGCGTCGGGAAAAAAGAAATCAAGCGCATGCCGCTGATTGGTCAGGCCATGGGCGCCGCCGGCGTTGTCTTCATCGACCGCTCAGATCGCGCAAAAGCCATCGAATCCATGGCACCTCTGGCCGCCGCGATGAAGGAAGAAGGAAAATCTCTGGTGATCGCGCCCGAGGGCACCCGGGCACCCACACGCAAACTGGCGCCCTTCAAAAAGGGGGGATTTCACATGGCAATGGAGGTAGG
>JAKMEU010000264.1 GCA_022425845.1 Luminiphilus sp.
GCTGATCCAGGAACGTCAGGTAGGGTAAGGACGGCAAATCGTCGTGATAGGCCTGCTGCAGGAATATAAGCGTCAAAAGTGCGGTAGAGGGTATGGCAAGGCGAACATCGCCCAGGGACCCAGCCACCGCCGGCGAGAGCAATACCACCGACATAACAATAATCAGGGGTAACACCCAGTTTACGAAGGCACTCCAGTAGTCTGAACGATACACAATTTCCAGTCTCGCCTGGCTCAGCACAGGCTGATACCAGGAGCCAAATCTCGAGGGGTAAGTATGCAGGTAGTTGTCGAGGACCGCTCCCTGCAACTGATAGCCACTGAGATCACCCGAAAGGCCCAAAAATCCATATTGAAGATGGTGCGGGTAGAGCAGCGTCTGCTGATATTTGTTGGACATTTCGTCCGGCGCGATCTCGGCCACGATAGGAAGAATCAGGGAGTCAAAAGGATCCCTGTGGAAGTTGATTTCATCGTCATAGAAACGACTGGAGAAACGGTAGCGCTGATAATAGCGGCCCGCCGACAACGAAACGGGCTCGTCTGTAATGGGCTCAAAGGTGGAATCCCAGCTTTCTATCTGGTTGACCAGCCTGATGAGTCGATCCGGCGTGATCTTTTTCTCTTCCATTAACTGCTGGGTGCTCGACGCCCATTCCACCCAGAGATAACCATCGGCGGAGAACGTGCGGGATTGGAGCGACAGCTCATAGACCTTATCAACATGGATCCCGTAGTACATGATCTGTTGGTCGTCACGAACCTGGGAGATATCAGGCTGGGGTTCTATGGACTCTGCCAGATCGGTAAGCATGGCCGCTCGATGCTCTACAACCCGTTCGTCGGGATCACCTGTCACCCAAAGGATCAGCAAGGCAACACCCATCAGCCCAAGCGGCAGCAAGCGCCAGGCGGCGCGGGCATTCAGGCTGACACCCTTCATTGACCGCTCCCGGTAGTGTCCACATGAAACCGCCCGGCATCAGCCCTTTGCTGTGACCAGTCGCAACGATACCCCTCATTTTCCGGCAACCACTGTGACCAGGTACGCGGCTCTACAACACCTACATCTGAAACCACCCGGAACTGCCCGTCTGGCTGTACTTCACCAATGTAAACGTGTTTCCGTAAATGGTGGTTGGGGGTGACCACAACACGCCCCTGAGGCGCGTCGAAACCGGTCCCAATCAATGCGGCCCGCACCGCCCTGGGCGATGTACTCCCGGCTTTGGTAGCTGCCAGAGCCCACAGGTGCACCATGCTGTAGGCCGCTTCGGCGGGATCGGTTGTTACCCGGTGTATGCCGTGAAGCGCCTTGAAACTGTTGGTAAACTTCTGTGACGCAGGCGTCTCAATGGCCTGGAAAAAATTCCATGCCGCGAACGAGCCTTCGAGGTAGTGAGCACCAATGGCGAACACCTCCTCTTCCGACACCGAAAAACTCATGATCGCGTAGCCGTTGGCAGGAGTCAGGCCCTGCGCGGTGGCCTCTGTAAAGAAAGCGACGTTAGAGTCACCGTTGATCGTATTGATAATGATACCGCCCTCAGGAAGGGCAGAGCGGATAGCGGAGACTGCGGGCCCAAGGGCCCGGTCCCCCAGGGGCAGATAGTGTTCACCCACGACCACCCCGCCGGCCTCTTCTACCTGGCGACTGATAATGGTGTTGGCAGTGCGCGGATAAACGTAATCTGATCCGACAAGAAAAAAACGGTTCCCCTTATTTTCCAAAAGCCAATCTACAGCGGGGCCCGCCTGTTGATTCGGCGTTGCACCGGCATAAAAAATGAACTCCGAGCATTCCTCTCCTTCGTACTGCAGCGGATAAAAGAGAAGGTGGGCTTTGGACTCGATGACGGGAAGCATCGCCTTGCGACTGCTGGAGGTCCATCCACCGAAGATAACGTCAACCTCGCTGACATCAATCAACTTCGCCGCTTTTCGGGCAAAGGTAGGTGAATCAGACTCACCATCCTCCTCAATCGGGACAACCCGCAGCTGTCGGCCATCAATTGTCAGCCCACCCGCCGCATTAATCTCGGCAATTGCAAGCAGTTCCGCCTCGGCCACCGTGTGCTCCGAAATAGCCATTGTGCCGGTTCGGGAGTGCAGCAAACCCACGCGCACTTCGCCGTCATAACCCACCGTGGGAGCTGTGGTGTCCTGGCAGGCCAGGCAAAACAGGCAGCCGGTCAAAACCAAAACAAAGCGTATTGAGGTGTCCGTCATAGCAAGAAGCCGTTTCGAGGCAGATTTCCCTTTGGCGGACCAACGATCCGCGCTGGCGAACCTACCTCTCGTTTAGAAACCCCCAACGCGCCCAATACAGATAACAAGTGGCACTGCGTATAACGCACTGGCCCAAGGCAGCATCCTGCGCGTGGGTACCTTCAGCTTCCCTGCCCGAACCCTTTACATAGCATGAATTTGACTTCGCCGCACGATCATGGGGGGCCATCAAAAATAAACTGTTGCAGTGGCAGGCGGCGAGACGGGTGTCATTAACGATGAGGATGTGACCGCCTCAATTAAGTTCAACACTTGATGCGCGTCATTGCCGGATCAAAAAATGGCCGCAGGGAGGCGTCAGCGGAATACCGCACACCCGCAACGTCAATCGCCCATTCATCCTCAGCAACATGCTGCGCCGTAATAGGCTGATCAGACTCAATAAACCCCAGACCCACGGCCGCACCCAGGGTAAAGCCATAAGCCCCCGCACGAATGTAACCAGCGGGCTCGCCATTGCGATAAATAGTTTCAGCATGATGCAACAGAGGCTGCGCGTCATGCAGCTTGAACTGCAGTAAACGACGCTTCAAACCACCCCCCGCTTTCTGGCGAGCAAGTGCCTCGCAACCCAAAAACCCTTCGGGCTTGTCTAATTTGACGGCAAAGCCCAGGCCCGCCTCCAGCGGCGTATCCATATTGTCGATGTCGTGGCCATAATCCCGATAACCCTTTTCAAGCCGCAGGCTGTTCAATGTCTGCAACCCGGCATGACGCAGACCGTGGTGTGTCCCCTGCTCCAGGATCTGGTCGTAAACCTGCACTGCATGTTCGGTCGGGATATACAGTTCCCAGCCAAGTTCTCCCACGTAGGTCACGCGGATCGCCAGCACCTGTGCGTAGCCGATATCTATCGTCTGGGCATGGAGATACGGAAAGGCTGCATCGGAGACATCGGCGGAAGTAAGTCGGGAAAGCAATGCCCTTGACTCGGGCCCATGGATATTTAGCTGTGAGTAAGCGGAGGTCACATCGGTAACAAACACATGATCCTCTGCAGGCAGGTTTCGGTTCATCCACATGCTGACATGGCCATGGGTAGTGTCAGAGCAGACCACGAGAAATTGGTCCGTGGCCAACCGTGTAACCGTCAGGTCTGCTTCAAGCCCTCCGGCTTGGTTCACCCATTGGGTGTAAACAATCCGCCCGGGGGGTACGGCAACATCATTGCAGCAAATCCGGTTGAGCGCGCGCTCCGCGTCCCGGCCCTGAACCAGAAATTTCCCCATGAACGACATATCCATGATCACAACCTGCTCGCGGCAGGCCTTGTGCTCGGCTTCGTGAAAAGCGAACCAGTTCTGACGACCCCAGCTATACCGCGCTACGTCAGGTGTCGCGCCTTCCGGGGCATACCAGTCGGCGATTTCCCAGGCTGCGCTCTCCACGAAGTGCGCGCCTGCCGCCAGGAGTCGTTCATGAAGAACCGATCTTTTGACGTCTCTGGCCGAGTGCATGCCCAAATTGGGATAGTGAGGCTCATACATCTTGCCCAACACCTCGACCAGGCGATCGCCCAGGTAGGCGGGATTCGCCTGACAGCGATGAAAACGGTTGACGTTGATGCCCGTTACATCAACATCGGGCCGTCCCGCCACAATCCAATGCGCCAGGATACGCCCGATGCCGCCGCCGGATAGAACACCCAGGGAGTTCATACCACAAGCCACGAAGTAGTTGCGGAGTTCAGGCGCTTCGCCCACGAGAGGCGATAGATCCGGCGTAAAGCTCTCCGGGCCACAAAAAAACTTTCGTATGCCCAGCTCCCTGGCCTCGGGAACCCGCTCATAGGCCTGCTCAAGAAAAGGAATCATTCGCTCCCAATCGGGATCAATCTCGCCAAACGCAAACTCCTCAGGAATCCCATCCAGGTTCCAGGGCTTCGCAACGGGCTCAAAGAGACCAATCATCATGCCGCCCACTTCTTCGCGATAGTAGGCATAGCGGTCAGGGTCTTCCAGTACCGGTGCCGTGGACGACATCCCCGCCATCTCTTCCGTAATCAGGTAGTAGTGCTCAGCGGCTTGCAGCGGCAGGTTGACACCTGCCAGGGCTCCCAGCTGCCGCGCCCACATACCGGCACAATTGACCACGTACTCCGCGCCAATCTCGCCTCGGTCGGTCGCGACGCCCGCCACCCGACCCTGCTCAGTGATGACATCGGTAACCGTTACGCCTTCGGCGAGGGTTGCACCGCCCATGCGGGCGCCCTTGGCTAGTGACATGGTAACGTCGACCGGGTTGGCGCGCCCATCTTCGGCGGTATAAAAAGCCGCAATCACATCATCCAGGTTCGCCTTGGGCCAATACGCCCGCGCCTCATCCACAGTTATCTCGTTGCAGTCGATACCAAAATTTCGCATAAAAGCGGCGGATCGGCGCATCTCCTCCAATCGTTCTTCGTCACAGGCCACCTGAAGGTAGCCTATGGACCTGAAGCCCGTAGCAAGCCCCGTCTCGCTTTCAAGTCGACCATAGAGATCACGGCTGTAGGTAAAGATGTCAGCGCTGGTCTCATCACTTAAAAGACCCGAGACAATGAGACCTGCTGCGTGCCAGGTGGTACCGCTGGTCAGCTGATCTTTTTCAAGAAGCAATACGTCGTGCCAGCCTTGCTTTGTCAGGTGATAAGCCACACTGCAACCAATGACACCGCCCCCAACGATGATGACTTTTGCTTTGTCGGGAAGTTCAATTGTCATGACGTATTTCTCTGTGGCTCCAAAAAACAGCCCGTTGATGCATTGGCGATCGGGACGTGCACCGACACCTTTAACAGCGCTCTTAACAGCACTCTGGCCGCGGGAAAGAACACTTTTTCAGTAGAACACCCTAGCCAAATCGCGTCTACGGTCTGTAGCGATCAATCCCGACAGGTGACCTTCCATACAGAACCGTCGCCATTCATATGAGGCTGGCAGCGCTGAGTTGAGGGTTTTGGGGCAGTTGCCGGCGGCCGCGCGCCGTCCTCGGCTGTGGTTGCACAACCGCTGATAGCAAGCGCTAACACGAGAAAAACATGGCACGAGGCTCGGCGCATCAAACATTGGGCAAGATCCAGCATTGAAGGTGTCTGCACCGGCGCCCGCCTAACCAAACCAGATTTTCCTGATCAGGGGAACGTTATGGCGGAACTGAATGAACAGCACCGCCAACACGTGCAGCGTAGCCGCTGCTATCAGGCAGTGACCCAGCCATGCATGGATATCCTGCAGCCACTCCTCCCCCCAAAAAGCGTCCAGGTCCTGCATCCAGCCTGTGAGAATGAGCGCAGTGATGAGTCCAAACATAACCACAATCATCCAACTTCCTGCAGCACTGTGGCCCTGATGCGCTTCGTACCGGGTCATCAACCCCCGCAGATCTGCCAGGAGGACGCGGGGTGTCAACACAAGCCGACTTAGTCGCGCTTCGGTAGCACCCCACAAACCCCATCCAATTCGCACAACCAACAGGACCCCAATGCTCCAGCCCACCCATTCATGAAAGTCCTCTCCCGGTTCCAGCAACCAATAATTGCAGACCACACCCAGTGCTACCCACCAGTGGGTACAGCGGACCAGCAGGTCGTGGCGCAACGGACTCAGTCCACTTCTTTTTTGACAATCGCTCCGGTGGCCATATCAAAATAAACCTCAACACGCTGCTCCTCTCCCGATTCATTGGTCTCCCAGCCATAAATCTCGTAACAGTTGTCATCAACTTTGAATGTTTTAATGGCAAAGCCATACTCATTAACAATCTTCTTCTGCAGTTCCAGAACCGTCATCCGGTCACTGACTTCGTACTCGTTACAATCTGCACCTGCCAGGGCAACCGCCGATGCAAAGAACAGCGAAAGCATGATTAATCCACGCATTTTTTCCTCCTTTCCTGATGACAGACAGCTATCGAATGATGGCTGATGTGGGCTCGCGGCGATATCTTACCGCAACTGAACCCGCGATTTTCCCTAGGACCCGGCGCATCGTCAAAAGGCCAACATCATGGCTGGCATGAACGCGCACTCCTCTCGTCGAGCAACCGGTTCGGCCCGCCTTTTTGGGGGCCGACCGGTACCGTAC
>JAKMEU010000265.1 GCA_022425845.1 Luminiphilus sp.
ACCCAAGAGTGTCGCCGGTTTTGCTGTCCCTCTGGGGGCGACGGTCAACATGGACGGGACGGCGATCATGCAGGGTGTGGCGACCGTTTTCATCGCACAGGTTTATGGCATTGATCTCACGGCCACCCAGCTGCTGATGGTTATCCTGACAGCGACCCTCGCATCCATCGGCACCGCAGCCGTTCCCGGCGTCGGCCTCATTACCCTTTCACTGGTGTTGACCCAGGCGGGACTGCCTATGGAGGGCGTCGCGCTGATCATCGGCGTGGATAGGCTGCTGGATATGATTCGAACGGCGGTTAATGTCACCGGTGATGCAACCGTCGCGACCATCGTTGCGTATCGTGAAGGCCAGCTTGATGAAGGGGTCTACAACGACCCCAACGCCGACCATGAAATGGAGTCAGCGGCGCCCGTAATCGGTGCGAAACCGGAGGTTCAATGACACTTGCCGTCACCGTGGTGCCTGTTACGGCCTACCAACAAAATTGCTCTGTGGTGCAGTGTCGGGCAACGGGTAAAGCGGCGATCGTCGATCCGGGTGGTGACGTCGATCGCATATTGGCTGCCGTTGAGAAAATGGGCGCACAGGTAGAAAAAATTCTTTTGACCCACGGGCATATGGACCACTGCGCGGCCAGCGATGTACTGCGCCAGCGTCTTGGGGTGCCTATTGAGGGTCCGGAGGAGGGTGACCGATTCTGGATCGATAAATTGCCCGACTGGTGCGAAATGGCAAACTTTCCCCACGCCGACGCCTTTGAGCCCGACCGCTGGCTCAAGGATGGCGAGACCGTAACGGTGGGTGACGCTGTATTTCGTGTCATTCACTGCCCCGGGCACACTCCCGGCCACGTGGTTTTTCTCCATGAACCCCAGAAGCTGGCCTGGGTCGGTGATGTGATTTTCGCGGGCTCCATTGGCCGCACCGACTTTCCAATGGGTGACCATGACACCTTGATTCATTCCATTCGCGAGAAATTGTTCCCGCTGGGAGATGATATTCAATTCATCCCAGGCCATGGCCCCGACTCCACTTTCGGTCGCGAACGGGCTTCGAATCCCTTCGTTGCCGACACTCGCTTTGGCTGATTGGTGTCGGTAGACCGGGAGCAGATCGGCGCTTTCAAAAGCGCTTATGCCGCCCTGTTCGACCAGATTGCCCATCCTGATGGCGGCAATTATCCCCGTCTGCGGCAGCTGATATGGGGGGCTATAGAGACGCGAGCGAGTGGACTCAGCAAACAGCAGCAGAGTCAGGCCCTGTCCGTGCTGACCTACACGCTGCTGGTAACGGCTGTGGCTTGTGCCGCAGCAACCGAACTCTCTGTCGGCGCCGGCGATACGCCACAAAAACAACGCATCGATCGAGCAGGATGGTGCTTAGGCTTGGTTTATGCCCTGTCGATGACGCATCCCGAGTCGGTGATGGGAGAGACTCCGCTGGATTTACTCGGGGCAGACGCCCTGGCAGACCTCTGCTCGCTGGTGACGCCTCCCGCGTCTGACGCTAAATTCTGGGGCGAATTTCGGGTGGTGGGAGAGGCGTTGTATGGTCGACTGTTTGCCCTGTCTCCGCGCCAGGTTGAAGCCTCGGACAGCCTGTTGTACGCCTTGGGCACGGGCATGGGACTGTGCAGCCGCGCAGAAATCAGGCTGCGCCTGGCTTTTGTTCGGGAACTGGTCGGCAAGGCTTTCAGCTTGGGTGAGCCTTAACGCCACGGCAATAGGGCTGGTAGAGTGGCGCAATCCCGCAGCGTCAATCCGAGACAAAACCTTCCCAGGTCGCCATGTAGTTGATGAAGGCCTCGCCCAGGCGTTCCTCCCGAAGCTGCGCCCGACTGACCGGCAAAGTGGCCATATGAAAGTCAGGATTCGCAAGGGCATGCTGCGGAAAATCATGATGCAGGATGGCGGCTCGACCCACGACAACGAAGTCCAGTCCATTGTCCAGAGCCGTCTGGCACTGGGGTGCGGAGTAGAGCTTACCCGCAGCACCCAGCGCAACGCCCTTTCGGGGAAGTTCGGTAAAGATAGTCAGGAGGGACTGGCCCTCGAACGCTTCCTCGTGTGCGGGCTTCTCCAGATCCCACAATGACATATCGAGGTAGTCCAGTCGCGAGTCATTGAGCAGCGCTGCGGCAAGGTCGCGTATTTCCTCGGTTCGCTGACCAAACCGTTCCGGTGACAGCCGCACACCCAAACTGAAATCACGACCACAACGTTGGTTAACGCCGTCGATAATTTCCCAGAGTATCCGTGCCCGGTTTTCCACGCTGCCGCCGTAGCGATCGTCTCGTCGGTTCAGCTGTGGACTGAGAAACTCCGATAGCAGATAGCCATGTGCGCCGTGTAACTCTATCCCGTCAAAGCCCGCTTTTTGACAGCGCACTGCGGCGGCGATGTAATCATCGATCAAGGCCTGCACCTGCTCGGCAGACATGGCTTTTGAGCCGGTCTTCTCGTCGTCCGAAGGGCACTGGGGCACGCCGTCACAGTAATCGGGTTGTGCTCGCATACCACTGTGCTGAAGCTGTGCCACCGCATGACTGCCATGTTCCCTGATGCCCTCCGCGAGGCGAGTCAGCCCGGGAATATGCCGGTCATCATGAGCCCCCAACTGTCCTGGAAAGCCCACTCCGCTGTGTTGCACGGAGGCGGCGCAGGTCATGGTGAGTCCAAATCCACCCTCAGCCCGATAGGTTAACCAACGGTATTCGTCTTCACTGAGTGTCCCATCGGCGGCACTCTGCAGGTTGGTCAGGGGGGCCAGCATGAAACGATTCTTAAGTTGGCTGCCATTATTCAGTTGCAGTGAATCGGCGAGTCGGGCGGACATGAGGGCTCCTGTTTCATAAGGGAAGTCGGGATTTGCGGCGGGTAGCCTGCCAGAATCCTGGCCGCAGTGATACTCTGGTGCCCCACATGGACCTGCCTTCATGCAGGACGCCTGATCTCGCAGGGAGAGCGATCATGATGTTTCGCCGTTTGATGCACTGTCTTTTACTGCTGGGATGCGTGACATTGCCGGCGCCGGTACTGTCATCCGACGGTTCGCCCCTCGCCGAGGCGGCGGAATTGCCCCTGGTTTTTCGGCGCACCACCCTGATTGTCAGGGACATCGGAGATTCCCTCGCCCTGTACCGCGA